>DATMBD010000441.1:0-5368 GCA_035559355.1 Dehalococcoidia bacterium | reverse complement strand
CATCCACTACCGCCTTTACAGCGGCGATGGCCGCCTGCTGGCCTGTTCCGACGGCGTCCGGACGCAGATCCACAACGGTCTCCGCATCGAAGGCGCCAAGGCCGTGCCGCGCACCAAGCAGGCCGCCAAGGTCTAACATCGTCCGCGGCGAGACAAGCTCGCCGTTCCGCCCCTCGCGGAGGAAGCCCACCCTCCCGAAAAGCCACTAGTGACGAGCGCGCGCGGCAGCGGCGTGAGGGCCGGCCTAACGCTGCCCGCGGGATGAATCCTGCGGCTTCCCGAATCTCCACCGCATTCGCCTGTCGTCACCCAGCCCACGCGGCGCCGGAACCCTTCGCCACGTGGTTCGGTGGCTTCACCGTCGCGTTCGCACTTGCGATGGGCGTTTCCCATGCGGCAATTGACTTTTTCTGGAACCAGGTACATAAATTCCCTGCGGCCGTCTCTCGCCGGGGAGGCCGGTGCGGGAGCCCGCGGAAGGGAGTGCCCAAATGGCGAGCAGCTACTGGCAGTCAATCCTTCGCCGGAGAGTAACCAGGCGGCGAAGCATCGCCGCCGCCGGCGCGGTGGCCGCGAGCGCGGCCCTGGTCGTCGCCTGCGGCGGCGGCACCGATGGCGGCGGCGGAGCCAGGGATGGCTCCGGCCTGCTCACGAAGCCCACCGACGAGACCGGCAAGCCCCAGCGAGGCGGCACGCTCATCGGCGCGACCGCTACGCGGTTCACCACCTGGGACCCCATGGCCATCCCGGCCGTGCCCTTCAAGCGCGACTACAACGAGCTTTTCCACCTCAAGGCGGGCAAGCTGCAGCCCGGGCGCGGCGAGGTGGCAGGCGACCTCGCCGAGTCCTGGGAATTCTCGCCCGATAAGCTCACGCTCACGGCCAAGCTGACTTCCAAGGCCCACTTCGCTCCGACGCCGCCAGTCAATGGCCGCGAGGTCGACAGCGGCGACGTGCTCTTCAGCTGGGAGCGCGTCAAGGCGCAGGGCCTCTATCGGGCCGAGCTGGCGAACTCGGTGAACCCGGCGGCGCCGATTCTGGACATCACGGCGCCTGACAGCAAGACCGTCCAGCTCAAGTTCAAGGAGCCCTTGGCGGGAGCGCTATACCTCTTCGCGTCGCAGAGCGCGATGCAGATGCCAATCGTGCCGAAGGAAGCGGCCGACCAGAGCAAGCTGGACCTCCGTTCGCAGGTCGCGGGCACCGGCATCTGGAACCGGGCCGAGGTCCAGGAAGACGTGAGGTTCGTCTGGAAGCGCAACCCAGGCTTCGGGCAGGACCCCAGAGGCCAAATCCCCTACCTGGACCAGGAAGACTGGGTCGTGATCCCGGAATACGCTGCCGGCTTAGCTCAGTTCAAAGCCGGGGCCGTGCACATGTTCGCCGTGCAAGCAGAGGACATCATCATCACCAAGAAGGACGTACCCGCCCTGGAGTTGATGGCGACGAAACTCACGACGACGCCCCGTTATGTCATCATTGGCCAGGCTGCCGACTCGCCTTTCCGCGACGAACGTGTCCGTCAGGCGTACTCCATGTCCTGGGACCGCGATCTGTTCATCGACACGACCTTCAACGTCTCCAAGTTCGAGGCCGAGGGTCTGCCGATGGAGACGCGTTGGAGCTCCGTCCTCCAGGCCGAGGCCTGGGAAGGCTGGTGGCTGGACCCCAAGAGCGCGAAATTCGGCGAAAGCGCCCGCTTCTACAAGAACGACATCGCCGAGGCCAAGAAGCTGCTGGCCGCAGCGGGCTTCGGCAGCGGCCTTCAGTACTTTTCCGCGGTGCCGGCTGGTCACCCCTACGGCCCCACCTACAACCGTGACATCGAGATCCTCGTCGGCATGGCCCAGAACGCCGGCTTCAACGCGCAGCCCGTTCAGCCGCAGTTCGCCACGGAGTTCCGGCGCATCTATTCTCAGGGCACAGGCGATTTCAGCGGCCTCTCTTACGTCAACCTGTTCTCAGCCGGGGTCGACCCCTCGAACTGGTTCTTCCGCTACTTCAACTCGAAGGGGTCGAACTTCTACGGTTTCGACGCTGATGGCAGCGGCAGGCACCAAGGCGATCCGCGCCTGGACCAGCTGACGACGGCGATGCGCCTGGAGTTCGACGAGAAGAAGCGCATGGAGCTCGGTCACGAGATCCAGCGCCAGGTTGCCGCCAAGATGTACTTCATCGCCTTCCCGGGTGGAGCTAACGGTTTCGACCTCGCTTGGCCCGCGGTCCGCAACCGCATGGTCTACGTCGACGATGTCGCCAGGCCGGTGGGTGTGACCGGGAGCGGCAACGGAACGATCTGGCTGGACAGGACGAAACCGCCCTTCAAGCCGGCGTGAGGCGGGATAAGGCGAGAGTCACCGGCACACAGCGAAGCTCGAGCGGACAGGCCGCCCAGGGCTCGCGCTTGGAATGACGCATTTGGCCAGGGAGTAATCGCATGCTTTCGAAGGAAGAAAACGAGCTATTGGTGCGCGTCGGGCCTGGAACGCCCATGGGCAACCTCTTCCGCCGGTTTTGGTTGCCCGCCCTCCTCTCCGAAGAGCTGCCCGTCCCCGATTGCGCCCCTGTGCGCGTCCGACTCCTAGGCGAAGACCTCGTGGCGTTCCGGGACACGAACGGCCGCGTAGGCCTCTTCGACGCCTTTTGTCCCCACCGCAACGCGCCGCTGTTCTTCGGCCGTAACGAGGAGGCCGGGCTGCGTTGCGTCTACCACGGCTGGAAGTTCGACGTCGACGGGCATTGCGTCGACATGCCCAACTGCGAAGAAGGGGAGGATTTCAAGCGGCGCGTTCGCATCGTCTCATACCCGACTCTCGAGGGCGGCGGCATGGTTTGGGCCTACATGGGGCCACCAGACCGCGTTCCGCCGCCTCCCGGCTTCGACTGGTTCGCGCTGCCCTCCGACCACGTCTACGTGACGAAGTACTTCCTGGACTGCAACTACCTCCAGACCCTGGAGAACGAATTCGACCCCACGCATTCGGCCTTCCTGCACCGGACTCTCAACCCCGCGTCCAGCCAATCGCTTCAGGTCATCGCCCGAAGCGGCGTCGACCTCGGCCGCCGGGCGCCCAGTTCGCGCTTCGATATCTACGAGACGGACTACGGAGCGGCTCTCGGCCGCCGGCGGCAGGATGACGGCTCTCTGACGCTGAGCACGCACTTCATGATGCCCTGCTTCTCCACGGCCGGCGCCGTCAGCGCACCGGGCACGCACCCCGTGAACATCAAGGTGCCTGTGGACGACGAACACAGCGTCTTCTTCCGCCTGAAGTGGAGCCCGGAGCCCCTGAAGCCGGAAGTCGTTCACACGTGGGAGACGGCCAACCACGAGTTCCCCACGAGGATACCCGGTACGTACGTCGCGAAGGCGAACAAGAGCAACGACTACCTCATCGACCGCAGCCTGCAGAAGTTCTTCAACTACACGGGCATGAACCCGTATCCGGTTCAGGACTTCGCCGTGGTCGAGAACCAACGCGGCCCCATCGCCAACCGGTCGCGGGAGGTACTGACGAGCTCGGACCGCTACATCATCTTCGTTCGCCGCAAGCTGGCAGGCGCCGCCAAGGCGCTGGCGCAAGGGCAGGAGCCGGAGGAGCCCTGGCGGCCTCAGGCGTACAAGGGCATCCGCAACTTCCTGTCGGTCACGCGGGAGGAGGAGGCCAAGCTCAGACCTGTGGGCGCAGCAAAAGCCGCCGTCGCGCCCAGCGCCGTCGCTGACTAGCGCCGCACCAGTTCGAACTACCGGAAGGCGGCCCTCGCCGCACCGTGGCGCGCCGAAGGGAGGGTGAGGTCCAACGCCCCCCTTTTCCAATCCGGTGGAGACCCCACCGCGGCTTGAAAGCCGCGGCATTCGCGTCACGCCGCTCCACCATCCGTCTCGTCGAGTGCTGCTCCGCCAGGAACCGAATGACGCGGATCACCCTCTATCGGCGTGGTGGCCGACCGGCTCGCGCTGGTCGCGGATGACTTCCTCCATGAGGAACTCGAAGTAATAGCAGGCCTCCGAGAAGCCGAACTTCTCCTTTTCGTAGCTGATCCGGGGCCTGCGTTGTTCGTCGACGACGACTTTGATGCCTCCCTGGTTGGGCCAGCCCTGACGTCCCATTCCTCCGGTGCCGCCGCCGCCACGCGACCGGTTCGGCGGGAGGCGGTCATGGTATTGAGGGGCAAGGCGCGGGTCCGGCGGCAGGACGATGAAGTCCGGACGCTTCTCCAGCAGCTGCACGTATGTCTCCGCGCATTTGCGCGCCGCCTTCGTGTAGTCGCCCTCGCTGATGAGGTTGTCTACTTCTTCGAGTGCGGCGCGGAATTTCGGGTCCTGGACATCTGCGATGCCGGCCATCGTCGCCTCCGCGGGCTCAGATCGAGCTGTTGACCTCGAACTTGACGCCGTCCAGCTGCTGCTCGCGCCATTTCTGATGCAAGTGATGCCGCTCCTTGAACTCCGGCATCACTTCCTTCGCGAACAGCTCCAGCGATTCCATGATGTGCTCGTGTTTGCGATCGCCACACTGGAGGACGAAGAGCAAGGCGTCTACATGGGCTTCCTCGTAGCGGCGGATGTTGTTGCGGATGTACTCCGGCGATCCCATGAACATGCCGCGGCGGCCGGCGCGGTATAGGGCGCGGGCGCTCTCGTCCTCCGGCTCGTTCTCGGTTGCGGCCTCAGCCTCCTCGCGTGACCTCGCTGCATCGAAACGGCGGCGGAATTCGCGATAGACGTTGTCGCGGCCGTGCTTGACGGGACCATGCGTCCAGGCGAAGGAGAAGCCAAAGAACTGCGCCCCTGTCAGGCCCTTTTCGATCGCTTCTTCGTCTGTCTTGGCGCACATCATGTTGCCAAGCGTGACCAGGGCGGGATTCATGGCTTTGCCGATGGGGCGGCGGCACTGCCGGATGAGTTCGTAATAACGCGCTACGCGCTCCTCCGCCTCTTCTGGCGTCTCGAAGCCGAAGCCCAAGGCGCCGATTCCGAGCCGGGCTGCCATCATCGCCGTCTCGCGGCGGGAGGCGGCGACCCAAACGGGCGGGTGGGGCTTCTGGAGGGGCTTGGGGATGACGTTTCGCTCCGGCATGCTGAAGTACACACCCTGATAGCCCGGATACGGCGTCTCGGTCATCATCCGCAGGCACTCGCGCGTCGCTTCCTCCCAGGCCTCCTTCTTGTACTTGTGCTCGGTGAGGAAGCCGCCGAGCTCGGTTGTCGTGGCGCCTTCACCGGTGCCGAATTCGACGCGCCCATTCGAGACCAGGTCCAGGGTGGCGATGCGCTCGGCGACCCGAGCAGGGTGGTTTTGGGTGGGCGGCATTTGGACGATTCCATGGCCGAGGCGGATGTTCTGCGTGCGCGCGGCCGCGGCGG
>DATMBD010000440.1:0-4333 GCA_035559355.1 Dehalococcoidia bacterium | reverse complement strand
CCTCGGCTCCACCCTCCCTCGCGGCCAGCGCCGCTGAAAGCCCCGCGATCCCGGCTCCAACGATGACTACCCTGCGCGACTGGTTGCTCATGTGCTCTTCCTGCTGTTGGCTTGCCGGACACCCCGGCGACTTGACAGGCGTGAGGCTGGGGAATAGAACCTAACGCGTTAGCTACTTTGCGGCAAGCGCGGCGGCGACGCGCGTAACTGGTCCCATCTGGAGGCACCATGCTCACGCAGGAAGACAACGAGGCTATCACGCGCGTCGGCCCCGGGACGCTGATGGGCGACCTGCTGCGGCAATACTGGGTGCCTGCCCTCCTGTCCTCCGAGCTGCCGGACCCCGACTGCCCTCCCGTCCGCGTCCGCCTGCTGTGCGAAAACCTTATCGCCTTTCGCGCCACGTCGGGCAAGGTTGGACTCATCGAAAACGCCTGCCCACACCGCGGGGCATCGCTGTTCTTCGGCCGCAATGAGGAAGAAGGCCTTCGCTGCGTCTACCACGGCTGGAAGTTCGACATCGAGGGCCGCTGCGTCGACATGCCGTCGGAGCCGGCAGAGAGCAACTTCAAGGCCAAGGTCCGGGCGAAGGCCTATCCGTGCGCCGAGCGCGGCGGCGTGGTTTGGACGTACATGGGGCCCCGTTCCGTGCCGCCCCCTCTGCCGGACCTGGAGCCCAACATGGTGCCCTTGGACGGAGAGTTTCGCGTCCAGGCGAACCTGATCGAATGGAACTGGGTGCAGGCCATCGAGAACCGCATGGACACGGCCCACGTCGCCTTCCTCCACTACGGCTCCATCTCGCCCGAACTCGCCGAGGACCCCGAATGGGCCAAAGCCAACGGCGACCCGGAGATGATCATTCGCTACATGGTCGCTGACCGCTCGCCTCGGTTCATCGTCCGGGACACGCCCTTCGGCTGCAGCTACGCTGCCTACCGCAGCGCCAACGAGACGCACGACTACTACCGCACGGCGCACTTCCTCTTCCCGTTCATCACCATGGGGCCCGGCACGACGAAGCTCGGCACAGGCTGCCGCCTGGTAGCCGTGGTGCCGGTGGACGACGAGCACACGATGGAGTTTTCCATGTCAAACGTTCCGGGGACGCCGAGCAGCTCCCGCCGTTCAGGCGCCGGCGGCTTCGGCGGCCTCGGGCTCCTGCCAAACACGACCGACTGGCTGGGCCGCTTCCGCTCGCGCCTAACCGGCGCCACCGATTACGACATCGACCGTGAAGTTCAGCGTTCGGAGAAGAGCGAGCGCGGCTACACGGGGCTGGCGAGCGTGCCGATCCAAGACCGCGCCATCAGCTGGAGCCAGGGACCGCGCATCGATCGCAGCATCGAACACCTCGGCACGACGGACGCGATGGTGATTCGGATCCGTCGCCGGCTGCTGGCGGCCGCCCGCGCCCTGCGGGAGCAGGGCGCCACGCCGCCGGGCGTCGACAGCCCGGAGGTGTACCGTCAGCGCTCCGGCTGGGTGCTGGTTCCCAAAGGCAACGACTATTGGGAGTACACACGCGAAATGCGGGAGCATTTCGCCCTCCAGCCGATGCCGCTCGCTCCCGCGGCCGAACAGTAACCGTCGCAGCGAGACCGAGAGCTTTCCGCGCAGGGGAATCCCGCGAGACAATCCGCGGCCCGGGCTGAGACCGTCCCCGCCGCGCGGCCTCGGCCGGAGTTCGGGCTAGCCCTGAAATATCGCTTCCGGCAGGACGGCGGTGACCGTGACGTTGGGCAGGTCGACGACGTTGCTGATCCGCAGGTCAACGGCAACGCTGCAGATGACGTAGGCCTGCGCTTTCGTGAATCCCCGCTCTTGCAGCAGCTCGATCATGTGGAGGAGCGCGTTTCGCGCCGCCAGGTTGAGATCGCCGCCTTCCTGGGTCCCGTCAGGCCGTACCGGCATGCCGGTGGTGGCGATGAAGTTGCGGGGGACGGCCCATTCAGGCGCCTGGAAGTAGCCCGCATGGGCGAGCCTGGGCCAGCGGATGGCGCGACGAGCGGCCTCGCCCTTGTGGAGCTGGAAGCGCACGGCCACGGTTGCGCCCATCTCGATCGCGGTCAGGCAGACTTCGCCGTCGCCCTGAGCGAAGTGAGCGTCGCCCACCGAGAACAGGGCGCCGGGCACGAAGACGGGCACGAGCAGCCTGGAGCCGCGGGTGAGCTGCTTCGCGTCGATGTTGCCGCAGTTCTCGCGTGGGGGCGCCGTGCGCGCCCCTTGGCTCGCAATAGGCTCCACCGCCGGCACGGCATCCAGCGCGCTCGGCAGCATCGCCCGCCCGCCGCGCGCGGCCAACTCCGACTCCCGCTTCGTCCACTCCGCGAGCAGCGCGTGCGAAGGGGCGACGCCGGCCGTGCCCATGAAGCAGCTGTCCGGGATGCGGACGCCAGGCACCTGCTCGGACGTGGCCCAGCCGTCCGCGATCCGCCAGTGGACATTGAAGCGCTCCGTCAGGAGGTCCGGCAGGAAGCCCATGCCCGGCCCGCACGTCGTCCTGCCGACTGGCTGCGGCTCGATGTCCAGGTATTCGATCTCGAGCAGGTCGCCGGGCTCGGCGCCCTTGACGTAGACAGGCCCCGTGAGGGGATGCACGCGGCCGCTCGGCGCCGGCGGCGACGGCCCCTCCCATCCCGATGGGATGTCCGAGGCTTCGCGGGTCTCCAGCCACACTTCCTCGCCCGGGTCAGCCTCGATGATGGGAGGGGTGTCGGGGTGCCAGCGGTTATGACCGGTGCCGGGGTCTTCCGCCAGGGGCTTGCTGCGGTCGATGCTGACGCTCTTCATGGTGTTCGCCGGCCGCGGGATCGAGCGGATGAGCCGCCTCCTTGTGGCAGGAACGATAGCACCAATTCGTGCGCTCAAATCCTCCCCTTAGAGGGCGAATCTCCGCGGCTTCTCGCAACCGCGCCGTTTCCTCAGCCCACGGCTTTCTTGACAAGCGCAGCTATGCGTTCCTCGTCGGCTGGGGTCAACTCCTTCAGGGCGAAGGAAGTGGGCCACATGGCGCCTTCGTCGAGTTTTGCCGCGTCGTTGAAGCCGAATGTCGCGTAGCGCGCGTTGAACTTTGCCGCGCTCTGGAAGAAGCAGATTACCTTGCCGTCCTTCGCGTACGCGGGCATCCCGTACCACGTCCTCGGCGAGAGTTCCGGGGCCGTGGCCTTGACGATGGCGTGGATGCGCTCCGCCATGGTCCGGTCCGGCTCCGGCATCTCGGCGATCTTCGCGAGCACGTCGCGTTCCCCGTCCGCCTTGCTTACGCGGCGCGCCTCCGCCTTCAGCTCTCTGGCGCGCTCGCGCATCGCCGCGCGCTCTTCGGCTGTGAACCCCTTCGACGCAACGCCGTCGGCACTCCGGGCGCGCGGCCGCGCCTCTTTTGTCGCGGGTTTGCCCTCGGACATCGTAAGAATCTCCTTTCGCGGACTTAGCGGAGGCCTTTCGACCTCCGGGATAACCTCGAGGGAAGCGGGTGCGCTAGCCTTGCCAGGTAAGCTGGGTCAGCTGGACCAGATTGCCGCAGGTGTCATTCAGTATGGCGATGGTCGACCCTGTGACCTGGGTTGGCGGCATGGTGAACTCGGCTCCTCGGGCCTTGATGCGCTCGTAGTCAGCCTGGACATTGTCGGTGTAGAACATGACGGCGCGCTGGCCCTTTGCGAACATGGCCTGCTGGTACGCCCTGGCTGCCGGGTTGTCGATGAGCGCGAGCTGCAGCTCGGCGCCATCCGGCTCTTCGGGCGAGACCACGGTCAGCCAACGATATCCCCCTTGCCTCACGTCGGCCTTCTTCACGAAGCCCAGGACGTCCGTGTAGAAGCGGAGCGCCTTCTCCTGGTCGTCTACGTAGATGCTAGTCAACTTGATTTTCAACGTCAGTCTCCTTTCGTTTCATGAGCTTCTTGAGGCTCCTCCACTCCATGACGTAGCGACGCTGGCGCTTGCGTTGAGGCACTATTCCGGCTGCCGCCGTACGCGTCGCCTCCAGGGCCGATGAAGGGCGTTCGCTGGTCCCGGAGCACACTTGCGGCCTAAGGCCGCACTCGCCTGCTCTTAGAGGGACAAGAGGCGACGCGGACAGCCAAGCCCATCTTCCCGGACGAGCAGACGGTTGAGACCAGTCATCTGTCCTATGTCGATCCGGAACGGGTGAATGTGACCGATGGAGCGGCGACCAGCGCCGAGCCTTTGTTCATCCATATCGAGGCGTGAGCTGTCGGCCCGCTGCATAGACAGACGGGCTCCCGGATCCGGCTGGATAGGCGAGTTTAGCCTACAAAGGCGACGGGCCTTTTCAGAAGTACTTCTCGACAGGCCGGACCTCCACCGC
>DATMBD010000439.1:0-11653 GCA_035559355.1 Dehalococcoidia bacterium | reverse complement strand
GGCCCGGTGCAAGGCCTCGGCCGCCAGTTCCGCCTGCCGGCGGGCGAGGGTGCTGCCACGAGTGCCGAGGCGAAGGGTTCGCACGGGCTTCAGGCCTCCGGGGCGGCAGCGCCAACGCCGAGGCCTTCGAGCAGGTAGACGCGCGCTTCTTCGAGGCGCCGCTGGGCGACGAGGGCGCGCAGGCGGGCGTCAAGGGCCTTCTGCCAGGTCTCGGGGTCCACGTTCAAGCCTCGGGAACGGACCTCTGAGCGGACGTCTCGGAGCAGCTCTGCCAACGGTTCGTAGTCTTCGTCGAGGAAGGCCGTGAGCTCTTCGCGCAGGCGGCGGGCAAGGGCCGGGCTGGCGCCCCCAGTGGAGGCGGCCACCACGACTTCCCCACGCCGCACCACGGACGGAAGGATGAAGTCGCAGTTCACCGGGTCGTCTGCGGCATTGACCCAGACGCCTCGCCGTCGGCAATCGGCGGCGACCTGGGAGTTGACGAGTCCGTCGTCGGTGGCCACGAAGCAGAGATCCTGGCCGTCGAGGTCCTCGGCCCGATAATCCCGAGGTGTGTAGTGGAGCCTCCCCGCTTGGAAGAGTGCATGCAAGCTTTCGGTGAGGCGCGGGGCGACGACCGTAACGTCGGCGCCGGCGTCGAGAAGGCCGCGCACCTTGCCCTCCGCGACCTTCCCGCCGCCGACGACGAGGCAGCGGCGGCCGTTGAGCTGCAGGAAGACGGGATAGTAACCCACGACTTCAATTGTAAGCCAGGCTTGGCGTCAGCCCGGCGCCGGATGCCTTCAGGCGCGGCAGTCACGCAGCGCTTCGACGATCTTGCGCGTGTTCGACCGCATCATGTCGACATAAGTTGCGCCATCGCTGCCGGCCGGCCCGAGGGAATCCCCGTAGAGGTCGTCGACGACCTTGACCCCGGCCTCGCGGCCCACCTGGCGGATGAGATCCGGATTGCCGGACGCTTCCGCGAATATGGCGGGGACGCCGAGCTCTTTGATCCGCCGCACGATCGCTGCCACGTCGGCGGCGGAGGCGCTCGCGTGGCTGGACGTGCTGGGAATAACCGACCCGACGAGTTCGAGCCCGTAGGCGTCGGCATAGTAGCCGAGCACCTCATGGTTCGTGACGAGCTTGCGGCAGGCCATCGGGATTTCGGCGATGCTGTCCCGAATCCACCGGTCGAGCTCGTCGAGTTCCTTCAGGTACGCAGCCGCAGCCTGCTCGTAAGAAGCGGAATTAGCGGGATCGGCCGCGCGAAAAGCGTCGCGAACGCTTTCGACCATGCGCTTGGCGTTAGAGACGTCTAGCCAGACGTGGGGGTCGATGCTGGCGGGCGCGGCGCTGGAAGCGCGGGGCCGGATTCCCTCCGTGACGGTGACGACTTTCGCATTCGTGCCTGAGACCGCCTTGTCCACGAAGGCGTCGAGGCCCAGGCCGTTGACGAGGACGACGTCTGCCTGGGAGAGGGACCGGATCTGGCTGGGCTGCGGCTCGAAATCGTGCGCATCCTGCGAGGCGCGGAGGAGGACCGTCAGACTGATTTGCTCTCCGCCGACCTGCCGGGCGAAGTCGCCGATCTGGGTGGTCGTTGCGACGACGCGCAACTTGGCATCGTCACGGCCGTCACCTCCGCATGCGCCGAGAGGAAGCAGCACGAGAAACGCCGCCGCGAGAGCGAGGAACCGGGGGAACGAGCCAAGAAGCCAACTGATACTGTGTCTCAATGCAAGTGAGATATTATCTCAGTAAACCCGAGCGATCAACGGCCAGCGCCGGCCTCCCGGGATGAAAAGCGAAAACGGTTCAGCGCGGCTGCAAACCGCGGCAGCGGGGGCAAAAACCGTAGACCTCGATGCGGTGGCCTACGATGTCGTACTCGGTCGCGCCGCGCACGCGGTCGATGACGGCCTCCACGTCTGAAAGGTGGACATCTTCGGTAGCGCCGCAGCTCACGCAGACGAGGTGGTGGTGATGGCCGCGGTGGCTGAGGCGGTAGCAGACGGAGCCATCACTGAGGACGACGCGGCAGATGAGCCCCTGGTCCAGGAGCAGCTTGAGAGTGCGGTAAACCGTCGCCCGGCCGATGGGCGTCAGCTCCGCCGCCAGTTCTTCGGCGGTGAAGTTTTCGCTCTTTGCGGCGATCGATTGAATGACGAGGTGCCTTGGCGAGGTGATCTTGAAGCCCTGGTCGCGGAGGTCGTCCAGCAAGACCTGGGCTTCGGCGTGTAGTGTCACGCGGCAATTATAGCGTCACGGGAGATGCGCCCCTCGCCCTCGAGCCATGTAGGATAGGACTGGCTCTTTGCCAACACTCGGAGGTTGGAGGACCATGCCCCTTTACGACTATCGCTGCCCCAAGTGCGGTCTCGAATTCGAAGTGTCGCGTCCCTTCAGCCGAGCGGGCGAGCCTGTGAACTGCCCGCAGGACGGCACCGTGAGCGAGCGCCTGTTTTCGTTCCGCGTTACCGTGATCAAAGGCTTGTCCGGTGGCGGCGAATCCGAGGAGCAGTCCAAGAGCGCAGGCGGCGAGCACGACCACGACCACGGCCACAGCCATAGCCACGGCGAAAGCCACTCGCACTCACCGTTTTAAGACGGCCGTGGGCTGGTTGGGCGCTCAGGCTAGCCCGATGCGGCCCGCGACTTCGTAGACAATCTCGACGTGAAGGGCGATGCGCCTTTCGAGCGGCTGCTGCTGGCCCATCTCCACCAGGATCGGCGTCAAGCCCGGCACGTGCGTCGAGAGGCCCAGGCTGGACCGGCTGCCTCCGAACACGGCGCCGCGACCCGTCGTTCCCGTCTCCGTGGCTGGGGTGGCGCCGGGGACGGACGCCCCCAGCGCGAAACCGCGCGGCGGCCACTCGCGCAGGAATAGCTCCTCCCGCGGCGCCTGGATTCGCTGGTTCACGGCATCCACCACCTCGTGGGCGAGGGCCATCCCCTGCGGCGTCGAGCTCGACACCGTCTGGCCCAGGTACGCCGTCCCTGTCTGCGTCTCCGTCCTGTCGCGGTAGAACGCCCATGACTCATGGAGGTCGAGGACGAAGGAGGCGCGGAACTCGCGCAGCGCGGCGACAATCTCGAAGGCCATCCGGGCCATGGGCTGTCCGTCCGGCGAGCCGGGATACAGGCGGTTCAAGTCGCCGAGTTCGTCCGTGGTGCGAACGAAGTCGCGCACGGCGAGCCGGTTCGCGCGCGGAAGGACCAGGAGGGCGCCGGCGGCCGGCCGGAGCTGCTTCTGGACGCGCTCGGCGGCCATCCAGCCGCCCGGCTCGTTGCCGTGGACGCCGCCCAGGACAGCCAGCACGGGCCCCGGCAGCCCGCTGCCGAATACGTAAAGAGGAGTCTCGTACGGCGAGCCCTGCATGAGGAGCCGCTCTTGTTCGCCCGCGGCGACCACGAAAGGCGGCTCGGGCGTGCTGGTGGGTGACGGCGGCGATTCGGCCTCGTCGCCGACGCGGGGCGCGGCCCTTGAGCCGCCACAAGCGGCGAGGAGCGCCCCGAGCGGCGCCAACGCCGCCAGCCGGAGCAGACGGCGGCGGCTAAGCCCGTCCCGCCGGCTCTCGCTCGCCATCTTTGGCCGTCAGCGAATACAACAGACGCTCCGAGGCCTGGGTTATCTCCCGGACCGCGGCCTCGAACGCCTCGCTATTGCGGTGGGACGGGACCCGGAAGCCGCTGATCTTGCGCACGAACTGCAGTGCCGCCGCCTCGATTTCGTCCTGAGTGGCCCGCTCCTTGCCGCGGCGCAGGGTCTTGATGCTTCGGCACAAAGGGCGCCTCCTTCAGATACCTACGGATTCGCGGCGCCGCCGGTTTCCGCCGAGCACTCGAGCAGGAAAGAGGATCGCGGCGCGGATGAGCTGCAGGACGCCGTCCACGGCGATGCCGAGGAGCCGGAACGGCAACAAGAGCAGCCAGACGACGGGGTAGAGGATGAGGGCGAGCAATGCCAGCGGCCAGCAGAGCACCAGCAGGATCAGCCAGAGGAGAAATGCGACCATCCGCCCCGCCGGCTCAGCGCCGCTTGCTGCGCTCCAGGGCTGGGACGGCGCTGACCTCGGCCATGTAATCGAGGATGGCGCGGCGGGGTATGCGGGTAAAGACGCCGTTTCGGACTGCCTTGATTTTGCCCTCGGCGATCAACTGCTCGAGCTTTTCAGGCGTAACGCCCAGGGTGCGGACGGCCTCCTGAAAGGTGAACTCTACATCAGCAGTCATTCCACAATCGATTATATATCGACGACCTCGCGATAGCGTCCGGCCCATCTCACGCCCGTTAGAGGCCGGGTGGCAGGCGGCGGCGCGCTGGCTGTAGAGTGAAGGCTGCGGGCGAGATTGAAATGCGCTGATGCTTAAAATCGAAATCTCTGCCCGGGGCGTCGTCGTCATCGCCCTGGCCTTGCTCGCCCTTTGGGCCCTGATCGAGCTCTGGCCGGTCATCCTCCTGCTCCTGGTGTCCCTCGTGCTCATGATCGGCCTCCTGCCATTCGTCGAATGGCTGGTCTCCAAGGGCATCGCCAGACCTTACGCCGTCCTCCTCCTGCTCCTGGTCTTCGTCGTCGCCGTGGTGGCTTTGTTCAGCTACATGGTGCCGGTGCTGGTAGAGGAATTCGACGACGTCCGCGACAACCTCCCGGAGTCGGCGCGGGAAATCGAAGAGCTCCTGGCAAACTTCGGCATCAACGTCGAGCTCCAGGAGCGGGCGCGCAATATCGATTGGGGCGAGGTGGTCTCCGGCCGCGCGGCCGTGGATGTGGGCCAGCGCGTGCTGGCCTTGACCGTGTCCCTGATCACGATCGTGGTCATGACCGCGTATCTCCTGGCCGATACCCCGCGATTGGGGAACTTCATCAGCCAGTTCATCCCGCCGCAGCGAAGGGGGGAGCTGGAAAGGCTCTTCCAATCGATGACGCGCGTCGTGGGCGGCTATCTGCGCGGGCAGGCCATTACGTCGCTCGCCATTGCCGTATATACGTTCGTCCTCTTGCGAATCCTCGGGGTGCCAAACCCCCTGGCATTCGCGGTCCTGGCGGGGTTCGCGGACGTGATCCCGCTAGTCGGCGCGCTGATCGCGACGGTGCCGCCGGCGGCCGCGGCCCTGCAGGACTCCGCCACGCGCGCCCTGGCTGTGTTGATCGGCCTCGTCGCCTATCAGCAGTTCGAAGACCGGTTTCTGGTGCCCCGCGTTTACGGCCGTACGTTGAACCTGCCACCCGTAATCGTGCTCATCGCCGTTCTGGCCGGAGCGGAGCTCCTCGGCATAGTCGGCGTGCTTCTGGCGTTGCCCCTGACCGCGGCCGCCCGCGTCGCGCTCGATTACCTGATCGAAAGCCGTCAGATCGTGCTGCCTGCAGACTCGCAGGCGGCTCAAGAAGCCGCGGAAGGCGAAACGGCATCTGACCAGCCCTTTGCCCCGGACGTGGCGGACGAAGCATCACCGGAAACGCCGGGCGGCGAGGCATCCCGGGCGGAGCCAACGCGCCCGGGTAGGGCCAAGGTCTAAAAGGGCGCCTGGAAGCCAGGTCAATCGCGCAGCGGCATTGGTCGCGTCGTCCGAAGAGGGAGAACGACGCGTGCAAGATCTGGGCCGCAGGGTCCGGCCGTGGATGTCCGGCAGGATGGCGTTGCCGTCGAGCGCTAGCTCAGCAGCCGCAGACGCCTGACCGGCGGCGCATCGGCAGCCGGATCATCCTCGGCCGCTGGATTGTCGGGCATCCAGCCGGAGCTGTAGAGCAGGCGTTTGTGGCGCCGCAGGTTGTCGTCCGCCCTTCGGAACAGCTCTTCGAACTTCTCGCCGGCGCGGTTGGAGCTGGAGCCGCAGGAGACGCGGACCTCGTGTGTGTGGCCGCAGCTCTCGAACGCCGCCGAGAACGGCTCCAGCGACTTCATGGTCTCGGTTAACTGCTGCCCTTTCGAGCGGTCGATAAGGACGGCGAACTCGTCGCCGCCGATGCGATAGAGCTTCTGCTTCTTCGCTTCCGCGCGCCGGGTGACGTGCTCCAGGAGTTCGTCGCCAGCCTGATGGCCGCAGGCGTCGTTGATGAACTTGAGGCCATCGACATCGATGAGAACGAGGCCGATTTTGCCGGGCGGCGCCTCCTTGAGCAGCGCCTGGGCCTGGGCGACGAAGGCCCTGCGGTTGCCGAGCCCAGTGAGCTCGTCTCGCAAGGCAAGATCGCTTCCTGACTCGTGGGCGACGTGAAAGATGAGGATGGAGGCGAGGGCGATGATCGGCAGGCCCGCGACCACGAGCCCGGGAAGGACGAAGCTCGGCACCTGGAGGCCGGGGATTTCGGCCTTGGTCGAAAACGCGAGGAGGACGGCCCAGTAGCCGAGGACGGGCAGGATGGCCCGTCGAAGGCGATAGAGGATGTGCAAAAACCTTCGCGCGTTTTGGAGCTTTTTCAGTGCGCCGCCTGCAGACACAACAAAACCTGCTTCCTTCAATGAAGCAGGCCGGTCGGTTTTGCCATTAGGCTCCTCGATACCCGCTGGCAACCAAGTTCGGGTATCGGATCTATGCCACCCGGCTATCCGTGTCCATCCGTGGACTTTCCTCTTGCCACTTTCCGTGCGGCACTAATACTAACGTGCCCGAAGGGCATTCGTTACAGGCGCATCAGGCCGACCGAAACCGCTCCCGGTCGCGCTCCCGGTCGACAAGCGCCTGGACGGCTCGCGGGTCCGGTATGCCGGAGAGGCGGAAGTCCTGTCCTTCCGCCGCGGTCTGACAAACGATGTCGCCGAAATCGAGAAGGGTGCGCAGGATGCCCTCGCGCTCGATGGACATGTCCTGGACGTTGACCAAGTCCGCGGTGGAGATGCGGAGGCTGAAGGGGTGGCGCTTGTAACTATCGACGATGCGCTGGTTGGTGATCGCCCAGATGTCGTTCTGGTAGCGGTACCAGCTCAGGAACATGCGCGCCGCCCAGTACAGGGCCCAGAGGACGGAGACCGCCCAGTACGCTTGGGCAGCCAGGCCTTCGTACGCGTCTATCTCCAGGAGGAGGATCCCGAGGGCGGCCACGGGCACGAGGCCGATGAGCGCCTGGGCCAGGATGGTGGGCCAGAGGTAAATCCAGTGTCGGCGGCAGAGCTGGATTATCCGCTCGCCTTCCTGGAGCGGGAACGGGAGACCAACGTCTCGGGGTCCCTGGCTGACCGCCTGGCCCATCGCCTTATTCTCGGCCGGCGTAGGCCTCGGCGCCAGTCTTTGGCCGCCGCGCCACACGCCGAGCGCCGGGGCGAGAATCGGCAGGGTCCGGGGCTGGTGTTCGCGCCGCTAGGCCTGTGGCGCCGACCCGGCCCCGCCGCCCATCGCCGGGAGGAGCCGGATGGTCGCGTCCTCCGGCACGCGCTCGATGATGCCAGCGGCGGCCTGCTCGTCGTTGATGAAGACGGCGATCGAGGGGTGGATGCCTCCCTCGAACATGAGGGGCTCCTTGATCCCCGGACATTCCTTGTCCAGGAGCTCGATGACCCGCCTCAGGCTGCCGCCTCCCTCGAGTTCGAGGTCTACCTTTTCGCGGTCGCCGCTGAACTTTCGCAACGCCGCCGGGATGTATACGGTCACCATGTCTCCGCCTCAAGCATAAGACAGAGACGGGGGGTGCATCGCCTGCGCCCCCCGTTCGCGCTCCGGTTGGTGGCTCCCGCTACGCGTCGGGGTAGAGGGCCTCGACGATGCGGGCGGGCGTGATCGGCAGTTCGTTGAAGTGGACGCCGATCGCTTCCACGATTGCAGTCTGCACGGCTGCGAGCGGCGGCACGATCGGCACTTCGCCAACGCCGCGCACGCCATAGGGGTGACCGGGGTTCGGCACTTCCACGAGGACGGTCTCGATCATGGGCAGGTCGAGAGCCGTGGGCATGCGGTAGTCCAGGAAGGAGGAGTTTTGCATGCGGCCATCGGGCCCGAAGTGGTACTCCTCCGTCAATGCCATGCCGACGCCCTGGGCGACGCCGCCCTGGATTTGGCCTTCGACGTAGCTCGGGTGAATGGCCGTGCCCACGTCCTGTACGGCCGTGTAGCGCAGGATGGAGACCTTCCCCGTTTCCTTGTCGACGGAGACGTCGCAGATGTGGCCCGCGAACGCGGGGCCGACCGAGGTCTTGTTCACGTTCGTGGAGACGTCGATCGTGCCGCCGGTGCGTCCCAGCTGGGCCGCGAGTTCCTTGAAAGTGAACTTGCGTTCCTTGCCCTCGGCGTCGTTGGGCCCGCGAATGACGCCATCGTCGCCGTAGGTGACCTCGGAGGGATCGCACTCCCAGATCTTGGCCGCGCGCTCCACCATGCGCTTGCGGATCTCCATGCCGAGTTCGTAGGCGGCCCAGCCGCCGGCGAAAGCGGTGCGGCTGCCGGCGGTAAAGAGGTTGAAGCCCACGGAGTCGGTGTCGACCACCCGCGGCCAGACATCCTCCGCCGTTATGCCGAGCGTCTCGGCCAGCTGCATAGCCAGCGCCGGCCGGGTGCCGCCGATGTCTATGGAACCGAGGACGAGGTTGACGGTGCCGTCGCTGTTGACGGAGGCGCTGGAGCTGGTCTCGCCCCCGGCGTTACCCCAGTAGCCCATGGCCACGCCGCGGCCGACGTTTTCGCCCTGGAGTTCCGACTTATAGTGCGGGTGCTCCTTGACCGCTTCCATGACCTGCCGGGCGCCGATGACGCCCCAGTTGCCGCCCCAGGGGCGCTCGCCGTTGTCCTTGGCGGCGTTTTTTAGACGCAGGTCCATGGGATCCATATCCAGCATCTTCGCGAGCTCGTTCAGGGCGGCTTCGCCGGCGAACATCCCAGCTGGGGTGCCGGGGGCCCGGTACGCTGCCGTCTTCGGCTTATTAACGACCACGTCATAGCCGTCCACGAGGATGTTGGGGATGTCGTAAGGCGCGAAGATGCCGTTCATGCCGCCGCCGACCGGCGAGCCCGGGTAGGCCCCCGCTTCATAAGCCATGTAGGCCTGGCCGGCGACGATTGTGCCATCGCGCTTGGCGCCGATCTTGACGCGGATGTACGTGCCTGAGGTAGGGCCCGTAGCTTCGAAAACCTCTTCGCGGGTCATGGTCATCTTGACCGGCTTGCCCGTCTTCTTGGAGAGGAGGGCCGCCAGCGGTTCCAGGTACATGTAGAGCTTGCCGCCGAATCCGCCGCCTATCTCCAGAGGAACCACGGTCACCTTCTGGACGGGAATTTGGAGCACGCTGGCCAATTGGTTACGGAAGACGAAGTGGCTTTGGCTGCTGTTCCAGACGGTGAGATGGCCGTCTTTGCCCCAGTAAGCCGTGCCGTTGTGCGGCTCGATGTAGCCCTGGTGGTACATCGTTGTCACGTACTCGCGCTCGATGACCACGTCCGCCTCGGCGAAGCCCTTTTCGATGTCGCCGCGCTTGATTTGGGTATGGGAGGCGATGTTGCTGGGCTTGTCCGGGTTGTTCTGGGCCAGAGGCGTGGTGTCGCGGGTGCGGAGGTCTTCGTGGAGGATGGGCGCTGCCTCGGACATCGCCTCGCGCACGTCAAGCACCGGTGGCAGGACCTCGTACTCGACGTCAATCAGCGCGAGGGCGTCCTCAGCGATGTGGGGATCGGTCGCGGCGACGGCAGCGACGGCGTGGCCCCGGTAGAGCGCCTTCTTGTTCGCCAGGTAGTTCTCCACCTGGAAGCGCCAGGGTTGCGGCGGGCCTTCGCCGGAGACACCCACGCCGGCCGGTGGAGGCGGGAAGTCGGCATGAGTGATCACGGCCTTGACGCCAGGCAGGGCGAGGGCCTTGGAGGCGTCGATCTTCTTGATGATGGCGTGCGCGTGCGGGCTACGCTTGACGCGGCCGTACAGCATGCCGGTAAGCCGGATGTCGGCACCGTATTGGGCGCGGCCGGTAACCTTGTCCGTGCCGTCATGCCGTATCGGGCGCGTGCCGATGACTCGGTACTCTTTGGTTGCGACCATGCTCTAACCTCGCATCATTTCGCTAGCCCGCTGGACGGCGCGGACGATCTTGTCGTAGCCGGTGCAGCGGCAGAGGTTGCCCGATAGCCAAAAGCGGATCTCGTGCTCGGTCGGGTTGGGGTTCTTGTCCAGCAGGGCCTTCGAGGAGACGATGAAGCCGGGCGTGCAGATGCCGCACTGCAGCGCCGCTTCCTCAAGGAAGGCTTGCTGCAGGGGGTGGAGCTGGCCATCCGCCGCAATGCCTTCGATGGTGGTGATGTCGGCGCCTTCCACCTCCGCGGCCATGACGCAGCAGGAGTTGACGAGGCGGCCGTCCAGGATCACGGCGCAGGCGCCGCAGTTGCCGTTATTGCAGCCCTCCTTGGCTCCGGTGAGGCCGATGCGCTCCCGGAGGGCGTCAAGAAGGCTGTCGCGCGAGTCCGCGAGGAACTGCATTTCCTCGCCGTTGATCGTGGCAGTGATGACGATGCGGTCGCTCAAGGTCCGCTAACCCCCTCTTGCCCTTCGCGCCGCTTCGCGGAGCGTTCGCTCGACGAGAACGGCCGAAAGGTGCTTTCGCTGTTTGATGGTGCCGCGCATGTCGTTGATCGGCCGGGCCGCAGCTTTCGCTGCCTCGCCCGCGGCCTTGATGGTCTCCTCCGTCAGGGGTTTACCGACGAGGGCGTCTGCAGCTTCCTTGACCAGGAGGCACGTGGGCGCTACGGCGCCGATGGCGATCCGCGCCGAAGTCACGATGTCGCCCTCGAAGCGGACGTAGGAGGCCGCGTTGGTGACGGCGATGTCCATCTCGTTCCGCGGGATGAAGCGCTGCCAGGCTGCGCCGCTGGTGGGCGCGGGCGACGGAAAGTGGAGGCTGACGACGAACTCGCCCGGCTGGAGGACGTTAGTGCCGGGGCCGGTGTTGAAGTCCTCGATGGGTACCCTGCGGCGTCCGTTGGGCCCGGCGATTTCGGCTGTGCCCTGGAGGACAATCATCGCCGGGACGGAGTCGGCCGCAGGGCCGGAGTTGCAGAGGTTGCCGCCGAGGCTGGCGCGGCCCTGGATGGCGACGCCGCCAATGACGGAGGCGGCTTCGACGAGGGCGGGGTAAAGGCGGCGCACGTCTGCATTCCCGTAAATGAGGTAGCATGGCGTGGCGGCGCCGATGGTCAGGCCGGCGTCCGGGTCGTAAGTAATCCCCTGGGTCTCCGGGATGGCTTTGATATCGACGAAGAGCCGGACTTCGCGGCGGCGCTCCCGCGCCTGAACGATGATGTCCGTGCCGCCGGCGAGGACGCGGGCGGTTGGGCCGCCCTCAGAAAGGAGAGAGATTGCTTCGTCAACGGAAGATGCTTTGGCGTACTTTACGTCCTGCAAAGTGGTTCCCCTCCAACCTGCTACCTACCCTAGCGTCAACGAGCCTAGGTGACAAGGAGTCGAAAGGCGGCTCTGCGGCTGCGGGCCGTCCCTGCCGCGAATTTAGCGGCTTCGGAATTGACGGGCAAGCCAGACGTCCATTAGCGTACTATCCATTAGCATACTAATGGAGCATTCCGTCCTGCCGGTTGCGAGTCGTGGGCGCGCATCCGGATCGTGATGCGTCAATAGAAACTGTTACCGAACGGGGAGGGTTGCCTCAAAAATAGTGTTACCCAACGTCAGCGAGGCTTCCTCCTTCCTTTCGGTCTGCAAGGTGCCATAGCTCACGCAGCAGGCGCTCTATGCGCCTCTGC
>DATMBD010000438.1:0-2587 GCA_035559355.1 Dehalococcoidia bacterium | reverse complement strand
GTTTTCTTCGCGCTCATCCTCGCCCGTCAGCTGATCTCGGACGAGTTCGCGAACCAGGGCGTCTCGAGCTTTGCCGTGCCGTGGTTGCAGATCGGCATCATCGGGGGGTTGGCGTTCGGTTTCGCGCTCCTGATGACGCTGATCCCGTCCCGCCAGGCAGCGCGCATCCCCATCGCCGCAGCGCTGCGGTACGAGTGAGCGCCAGCAGTCGGGATTCACCAGCTGAAGTGGATTTGCCGGCTACAGCAAGCGGCGACGGCCCGCGGGCGGCTAATAGGGTGTGGCGCCACCTGCGGCGTTGGCACCGCGGCTTTCGGCATCGGCGCGGGACTAATCCCGCAGCGCCGCCCCATGCCGGCGCCCGCGATTCCGATTCTTGAACGCCACGCAAGGGCCAGGGAAAGCAATCGAGGCGGCCCTCAGGGGACCGCCTCGTCCAGTCTAGATGGCGCGCTGAGTGGGACTCGAACCCACGGCCTCAGCCTCCGCAGGGCTGCGCTCTATCCGCTGAGCTACCAGCGCGGGTTGGTGCCGAAGGTGGGATTTGAACCCACACGAGCGTAAGCTCACTACGCCCTGAACGTAGCGCGTCTGCCGTTCCGCCACTTCGGCGAGCCTCTCTAGTCTACAACTTCGCCGCCCGCTCGAGCACCTCGCAGCGCTGAGGCGTCCCCCCTGTCTTCCTTGGCTGGGACTGCCGCTACAATGCTGCCATGAAAACAGAGTTCTACGAATCCGATCCGTTTTCGCCCCGGAAGGCCGACCTTCTCCTCAGCATCGACACGGACTACCGGTTCGAGAAGGGCGACGAGGTGGTGATCGAGAACGCGGGCCGGGCCATCAAGGTTCGCGTCATGGACGTCCGCATCCATGTCAAGTCGGGCGTTATCAGCCGCGAAATCCTGAGCCTCAAGCTCTAGGACCCACCCTCTCGCAGCCAGGACGGGGGCCTGGCATTTGACGCAGGCGCCGGGCGCGATTAACTTTACGCGCGACCCGCCGGCTCGGGTCGCTATGCCATGATCGGATCCCGTTCCATTGGCCTGATGCTCCTGGTCTGCGCCGGACTCATCGTCCTGGGGCAGCGCTCTGGCGGAAGCGGCGGTCACTCGATCCAGGCATCGATCGCGGGCATCGGCCAGCCAGCCGCGGTGTAGCTTACGCTTTCGAGCCCGGGGCTTTCCGCCGCGTCCGAGCCGACGGCAGCGCAACAAGAAGAAGAGCCGCAATCACATCCGCCGGCAGTCGAAGAGAGATTCCAGCCCAGGGAGGCGACCGCGCCGCCGTCCCCTCCGCGGGTCGAGGCGACCGCTGCGCCGCCTCCGCAGCCGCCGCCCGCAACCGTGGTTGCAGCAGCGCAGCCGCCGAACCTGGCAGAGGACTTATTGGCGGCCCTGAACAGCCTTCGCGCGTCGCGAGGGCTGCCGTCGCTGGCGGCGAGCGGACCTCTGAACGCGGACGCCGCCGCCTATGCGCGCTACATGGGGACGGCGAACTTCTTCGGCCATTACGGGCCGGACGGCTCCTCGCCCCAGTCCCGCATGCGCGCGGCCGGCTACACGGGCTCCTACAAGGGCGAAGCCCTCTCCGCAGGGCAGCCCACCGTGCAGGAGGCGCTTAACGCCCTCCTGGCCAGCCCTCGCCACGCGTCGATCCTCCTCGACCCAGCCGCCCGTGACGTTGGCACCGGGTACTACTACCAGCCGGGCAGCACCTACACGCACTATTGGGCGATCGTGACGGGCATACCGTAACGCCTTTCGGCGCATCCCGGCGGCCACCCTATACTGGCGCTGGAGTGCGACGCGCCCGCATCGTCTACAACCCGGCGGCCCGCAATGCCCCCTCCCTGGACCGCCTGCAGGCGGCCATGCGGCAGGCCGCCCCCGGCTGGGAGCTCGACCTGGTGACGACCGAGGAGGCGGGCCACGCCACCAGCCTCGCCCGCGAAGCGGCGGAGGCAGGGTTCGACCTCGTCATCGCCTGCGGCGGCGATGGGACCATCAACGAGACCGCAAACGGCCTCGCGGGAAGCGGCACCGCCCTCGGCGTGCTCCGCGGCGGCATGGGCGACGTTTTCGCCAAGGAGGCTGGCATACCTAAATCTCCAGAACGAGCGCTCGCCGCTCTCCTCCAGGGGCAGCGCCGCCGCTTCGATCTCGGGACTGCCAATGGCCGCTACTTTCTGCTCATGGCCGGCGCCGGCCTCGACGCCGAGGTCGTGCGCCGGGTGCCGGACGCCATGAAGCGCCGCCTGGGCTCGACGTCTTACGTCCTGTGGGGTCTCCGCCTCCTGCCTGGCTACAGGCCTAGACGCGTGACCGTGCGCATGGACGGCGAGGAGCGCGAGTGCCATCTGTTCTGGGTTCTGCTCGGCAATACCCGCTCCTACGGCGGGGCCATCGACATCACCCGCCGCGCGGTCGTGGACGATGGCCTCCTGGACGCCTACGTCTTCGATGGCAAAGGCCTGGGATGGGCGGCGCTCACCGGCCTGCGCATCGCTCTTCGCCGTCATGACGGGACGCGCGGCGTGCATTTCCGGCGCCTGCGAACGCTGCAGTTGGACGCTCCCGGGATCCCCGTG
>DATMBD010000437.1:0-2877 GCA_035559355.1 Dehalococcoidia bacterium | reverse complement strand
CGGCGCCTCGAAGCCGGCAATGACGCGCAGCGCCGTCGTCTTGCCGCAGCCGCTGGGACCGAGAAGCGCGGTGATGCTGCCGCGGGCAACCTCGAGGTCGAAGCCATCGAGCGCGACGGCCTTGCCGAACCGCTTTCGGAGGGCCGAGCAGCGGAGGGCTGCTTCGATTACCATTCCTCCCGCCTCTCCCAGTAGATAAGTAACGCCATAGGCAGCGCTGAAGCAAACACTAAAACGAGGGCGGACAGCGCCGCCCTGGCCTGCAGCGCGGCCGACGCGGCCGACCAGGTCTCGGTAGCCAGCGTATCGAAGCCGATGGGGCCGAGGATCAGCGTTGCCGGCAACTCCTTCATCGTCACAAGGAACACCATGGCGGCGCCAGTTGCCAGCCCAGGGCGGAGAAGCGGCAGCGTGATCGTCAGGAAGGCCCGCAAGGGAGAAGCGCCCAGGCTGCGACCGGCTTCTTCCAGGTGCGGGTTGATTTGCATGAGCGCTGTGCGCACGGAGCCGAGCGCGATGGGAAGGAACAGGAGAACGTAAGCGAACACGAGCAACGCCAGGGTCTGATACAGGGACGGCACGTAACGGATGCCCAGGAAAACCAGCGCCAGAGCAACGACGATGCCTGGCAGGGCAAAGCCGAGATACGCCGCGCGCTCCAGCAGGGCCGAAAGCTTGCTCGGATAGCGAACGCTCAGGAGCGCCACGGGGATGGCGACGGCGACTGCGCAAGCCGCCGCTAGCGCGGAGACGTAGACCGAGTTCCGGGCTGCCTCCCACACCGGCCTGATCTCCTGTCCGGCATCGAGTCCCTGCGCCACCAAGTAGCCGAGAACTGCCAGCGGCAGGAACAGGCCTAGCGCCGTCACGAATGCGCAAAACGCAAACGCGGGCCACCGCCACACACCTAATGGCGTCGCGGCGGCCCGTCGCGAGTCGCCCCGGCCTGCCCTGTAGTAGCGTGAACGGCCACGGGCCGCCGCTTCGATGCCGAGAAGGGCAAGCGCAAGCGCGATGAGGACGAGGGAGCTCGCCGCCGCAAGCGTCCGGTCGAAGGCCGACTGATACTGGGAGTAGATCACGTAGGTGAATGAATTGAATCTCAGAATCGAGACGGCGCCGAAATCGGCCAGGGCGTAGAGGGCGACGAGCAGGCCTCCCGACGCCAGGGCGGGCCGCAGCTGCGGCAAGGTAACGCGCACGAAGGTTGCCCAGCGGCCGTGCCCCAGCGAGCGCGACGACTCTTCCAGCGCGGGGTCCATGCCCCAGAGGGCAGTCCGCACCGAGAGCAGGACGTAAGGGTAGGTCAGCGCCGTCAGGGTGAAGACGGCCCCGTGGAAGCCGTAGATCTCGGGGAGGCGGTCGACGCCAAAAGGCTGGAGGAGCTGCTGCAGGAGTCCCTTCGGCCCCAGCGCCTCCACCACCGTGAAGGCGCCGACGTAGCTGGGGACCACCAGGGGAAGAACCGTCAGCAACGCCCATACGCGTCTCAGCGGCAGGTCGGTCCTGACCGTGAGCCAAGCAAGGGGGAGAGAGACGAGCATTGCGCAGGCAGTCACGGCGCCGGCAAGCGTGGCGGTCCTCACCAGCGTCCGGAATGTCCGCTCGTTGACGAGGAGGTCGAACGCGTCTGAACCGGCCTCCGAAAGCCGGAGGAGAAGGTAGACGACCGGCGAGAGCGTCGCGAGCGCTGCGGCCAGGGAGGGAAGCAGAAGCGCGACCGGCGGCCAGCGTCGGGCGGGGCGAAGGGCCCCTCCAGACGGGCCGCCGGTGATGAGGCGGGCCTCAGCCGCCAAGTGCCTACTCGATGACGCCGGCCCTGCGCATGAGGGTCAGCGTGCCTTGCACGTCATGGAGATCGGAGAGGTCGATGCGCGGCGACTGAATCTCCGCGAGCGCCTCCAAATCCGCGTCGATCGGCACGTTGCCGGTCAGCGGGTATTCGAAGGTCTGGTCCGCGAAGTACTTCTGCGCCTCCGCCGACAGCAGGTACTCGATGAATCGCAGCGCCTGGGCCTGCTTCTTGCTGCTCGCGAGCACGCCCGCACCAGAAGCGAGGATTACCGCGCCCGGGTCACCATTCTTCAAGTGGAAGTTGGCCGCCTTGATGTTGGGATTCGACTTGCGCACGGCGTGCAGGTAATAGTGGTTGACGAAGCCCACGTCCACTTCGCCCTTTCCTACCGCCTCAACGACGGCCGTGTTGTTGGCGTAGACCTTGGCGCCGTTGGCCTTGATCCCTTCCAGCCACGCCTGAGCAGCGGCGTCGCCCTTGAGAAGACGGATCGTGGTCACCATGGCTTGCAGCGACGAGTTCGTGGGCGCCCAGCCGATGCGGCCCTTCCACTTCGGATACGTGAAGTCCAGGATCGACGTCGGGAGATCCGATTCGCGCACGTTGTCCGTGTTATAGACCACCACTCGCGCTCGCCCGGAGGTGCCTACCCACTTCCCATCCTCGGCCCTGAACCTGGCGTCCACTTTCGACAAGAGCGATTCTGGAAGCTTGGCCAGCAGGCTGCTCACCGCGCCGAGCGGGCCCGGGTCCTGGCTCCAGAAGACATCCGCGGGGCTCCGCGAGCCTTCCTCCAGCAGCGTGGCCGCGAGCTCGGCGCTGCCCGCGTACTTCACGCTCGCCTTGATCCCCGTAGCCTTTTCGAAGTTTTGAACCAGCGGCCCCACGAGCGCCTCTGAGCGCCCGGAATATATGACCAGCGACGTACCGGAAAGATCGGTTGTCGCTGCGGCCTCCGGATCGGCCTCCGGGTCCGGGTCCGCCTCCGGCGACGGACCATCGTCACCGCCGCCGCAAGCGGCGCCAAAGAGGAGGAGAAACGCTAACAAGCCTCCAAGGGCATACCTGGCTAGGGGCATCAA
>DATMBD010000436.1:0-3440 GCA_035559355.1 Dehalococcoidia bacterium | reverse complement strand
CGCGCCAAGGCGCTGTCCCTACGCACGCCGCGCCAGAAGCGCAGCGCCCTTCGTCCCTCGAGGCCGAGCTTCGCTACGGCGTTCTCGACATGGAACTTGACGGCGTCCAGGCTGACTCCCTGACCGCGCGCGATCTCCCGGTTCGTCATGCCGTGGCGCACACCCTCGACTACCCGCCATTCGGCCGGCGTGAGAACGTCGGGGTGACGGAGCCGTCCCCGCCTGCGCAGACTCACCGGTCCATGCTATCGTAGGCGGCCACGAATTACGCTCCCCCAGCGTTGGATCAAGGCAGGCGCAGGCCGCCCTTCGTCTGGCTTCGTATCAGGTTCGTTTCGCCGACGCGGACGCGAACCCAATCTCCCACGATCTCCACCGGATAGCGGTTCAGGTCGCTCCGGCAAGGCCCGGCGACGCATACGCCCTCGATGTCGTAAGTGTCGCCGCCGCAGGGACTTCGGAACCAGCCCTGTTTCGTCACGCCATTGCGCGGATCGGTGAACGAGAAAGTCGGGCGCCAGGGCAGCGTACACCCTCTGTTCGTGTCGAAGGCTTGCAGGGCGAGGAAGCTCCCATCCGGCATCTTTACCAGCCAGAACTTGTTGCGCTCGTCCCGTTGGAAGAAGCGCGGCTCCTCAACCTCGAATTCATCGATGCGGCCGGCGTACAGCATGCCCGGCCGGTTGCGCTCAACGTTTCGCGGCCAGAAGAAGCCACCGAAGAACCAAGTCGCGAGGATCCCGAAGAGCACGACCACCGCAACGAGCGCCACCGAAATGGCAACCTTCGGGCGATCCTTGGGCGCCAGCCAAAACGTCTACCTGGGCATAACCGCGCCTCGTTCGCCTCCCGATCGTCGCGAGAGACGGCCCGAATCTAAACCTGACTGCGCGTTATGTCCATAAGCTTCGCCGTCCTGCTAGCCCTCGCGCGCTATCACCGTGACCTTTATCGGCCGCGCCTCTTTGCTTACCGCGGTCGCGAAGGCGTCGGCGACGCGGCTCAAGGGGAACTGATGCGTCTGCAGCACCTTCAGTTCGTCGCGGTAGCGGGGCAGGATCTTGGTCGAAGCGCGGAACTCGGCGCCGTGCTCGCTCATGCCGAAGACCTTGGAGCCCGTGATCCGCAGCTCTTTGTGGACCAGTGCCCGCATGTCCAAAGGCGGCGAGATCGAGAACAGGCCGAGGACAACGATGCGGCCGCCGGGCCGGCAGCACGCCGTCGCCTGCTCCATCGTGTTCGCCGTGCCGCCCACGGTCTCGATCACGGCGTCGGGCTCGAACTCCTGCGCGAATTGCACGACCTCGTTCTCGCCGATGGGTTGGAGGCCGAGCGTGCGCGCGGCGTCGGCCTGGTGCTGGTAGCGCGTGCTGATCGCGACCTGCTCGCAGAAGTCGCGAGCGAGGAGGCCGGAGATGAGGCCCAGGGACCCAGCGCCCAGGATGAGGACGCGCGTGTCCAGCTTCAGATCCGCGAGGTGGATGGCGCGCGTGCAGACGGCGAAGGGCTCCGTGATCGAGGCCTGGACGTCGGAGAGCGAAGGGCTGACGGGATGGAGGTTGGATGCGGGCACGTCCAGGAACTCGGCCATGCCTCCCGGGATCATGGCGCCGATGAGCCGGGCGTTGCGGCAATGCTCGCTGCGGCCTTGTAGACAATAATCGCATTGCCGGCAGGCGAGCCACGGCTCCACGGCGAAGCGCTCGTCGGGCAAAGAGACACCGTTCGCTTCGAGGATCGTGCCGACCAGCTCGTGACCGGGCGTGCCGCCGGTGCGCATCGGTCCGTGGTGCTTGAGGCCGTGGAGGTCGGAGCCGCAGATGCCGCAGGCGTGGACGCGAAGCCGCACCCAGCCCGGCTGTAGCGGCGGCGGCTCCACGTCCCGCAGGACAATGCCTTCGTCGGTCCAGACGCTCTGCAGCATCGTTCGCCTCCTCTCAGGCCAGGGTGAGCACGCTGCGCGCTACTTCGCCGCGGCCCAGGGCGTCGAACGCCTCGTTGACGCCGGAGAGCGGGAAGCGCTTCGTGATCAACTCATCCAGTTTCAGCTTGCCTTCCTGGTACAGCTTCAAAAGTCGTGGGAAGTCGATGTGCGGCCGGGCGGAGCCGTAGAAGGACGCGATCACCGTCTTCTCCTGAATGAGGTCGCGGGCGTCGATCGTCACCTTGGTGTTCAGGGGCGCGTGGCCCACCCAGACGGTGACGCCCCGTTTGCGGGTACAAAGGATGCTCTGCACGAAGGGCGCCTCGACGAGGCCGATGGCCTCGAAGGCATAGTGGACGCCTCGGCCTCCCGTCAGCTCTCGGATGCGTTCCACGGGGTCCTCACGGGAGGCGTTCACCATATCGGTGGCGCCGAAGCCTTTCGCCATCTCCAGCTTGTTGTCCAGCA
This sequence comes from Dehalococcoidia bacterium, assembly GCA_035559355.1. GTDB lineage: Bacteria > Chloroflexota > Dehalococcoidia > DSTF01 > WHTK01 > WHTK01. Next base: position 1,048 of record DATMBD010000436.1, on the reverse strand, counting down.
TGTCGACGGCGATGATCTGCGATGCGCCGGCAATGACGGCGCCCTGGATGCAGTTGAGGCCGACACCGCCGCAGCCGAAGACGGCGACGGTGGCGCCCGGCTCGACCTTTGCAGTGTTGATGACGGCGCCCACGCCGGTGGTCACGCCGCAGCCCACGAGCGATGCCTGCGCGAACGGGATGTCGGGATCGATGGGCACGGCGGCCACTTCCTGGACGAGGGCGTACTCGGCGAAGGTCCCCAGGCCGCCTGCCAGGCCCAACGAGTCGTTGCTGCCGCGGCGGACGGGACGAGAGGAGACCGTGGGGGAGCGGTCGCAGAGGGCAGGCCAACCCCGCTGGCACATCTCGCAGACGCCGCAGCTCGTCCGCCAGGAGAGGATGACGTGGTCGCCAGGCTTTACGTTCCGAACCGCGTCGCCGACCGCCTCGACGACGCCCGCTCCTTCGTGGCCGAGGATGAGGGGGAACTGGCGGTCGCCCCATTCGCCCTTGAGGATGTGCCAATCGGAATGGCATACGCCGCTGGCCATGAGACGCACCAACACCTCGCTGCCGGTCGGCTTCGCCAGCTCGACTTCCTCGACGACGACAGTGGACTGGGGTTTGTAAGCAATCGCGGCCTGCATGTTCGCTGCCTCGCCTAGGAGTAATGGGCTCGAGGCCGTGGCGGGAATCAGCCGGGAGCCGGGGATTTGGTGCCTAAGACTAGTCACAGGACAGGAGGCTTGTCCACCGCCTGGCCCCCTCGGGGATGCCTCCGCTGCCAGCCAGGCGTACGACGGCCGCTGGTCTCAGCCGGAGGCTTAGTCTTCCGTCAGCAAACGGTTCTGAGACGCCATAGAAGCCTTCTGATACGGCTTTGTTGCCCCGGCCTATCGTATAAGTAAGTAGATGGGGCGAAAGAAGCTTAAAGCACCATGAATTCGTCTTGGAGTTGCGCCTCAGAAGCGAAGTCATCTTCGCGCATCGAGATTTCAGTCTAAAACTCAGGGCGAAATCCGGTCGTCGTAATGACGGCTAGCGTAATCTTCGCAGGAGGAGTCTCT
>DATMBD010000435.1:0-5918 GCA_035559355.1 Dehalococcoidia bacterium | reverse complement strand
GCGGTAGTTGGCCGCAGAATCGAACGTGTCCCAATACGTCTGAGGGGCGATCTCGTTGCAGAAGCTCGCGAACTCGGCGATGGGAACAACTTCGAGCTGCCAGGGACGCGGGTCCGGCGCAACCACTAGGTAGGCGTCCGGCATTCGGCGGCGCAGCTCGTAGCCGATCTGAAGCGCCTCTGCGGGCCCCCGCTGCCAGTACGCCTTGCCCTCAGGCGGCTCCAAGTCGAAGGTCATGCTGCGGGCGCCGTTGGCCAGCACCTCCGCCGCCACTTCCGCCTCGCGGACAGGATCGACTCCTCGCGTCACGCTCCAGGCGTGGAAGGGCACACCGGCGGACTCGAAAAAGTCCGCGAGCTCCCGGACCTTTTCAGGGCCGGTTACGCCTCCCCAGGAAGTGTCCCATTTGCCCATGTAAGTGGACCCGTCATGAGTCTTGAGCAAGATCCCGGCCCGGAGCTGCGCCAGCCGATCCCTGATCTCCGCCGGGTCACCGTCGTCGTCAAAACGCCATACCCAGGCCAGGTGGCGATCGATGGGAGTCTGTTTCGGATTCGCCATGCCTTCCCTGGTTCCCCCGGAGGCGATTGCTGCGAGAGCGCTGCCGACTGCTACCTTCATGAACCTTCGCCGGCCGATTCTCATGCGAAGCTCCTTGGGTGTGGGTTTTCGGCGGGCGGGGAGGGTCGGGCGCCGCGGGCGCAAGCTGAACCAGGCCGTGCGCTGGGCACGGCAAACCGCTCCGGGACGGGCACCCGGAGGAGTTCCCAGCGTCAGAGAACCAGGCTGATTTAGCGTGAGCGCCGCGGCCTACGGCGCCGGACCAGAATTCCTAACCGGTTGTCAGGATTCCTCCCACCCAAAGGACTGGGGACAGGCTAGTTGACTCCTTATTTCATGTCAACCACTCGCGAGGGCATAACAGCCACATTGCAGCCTTTTCTCGCTGTCCTCCGGTAGGCACTTATGTCTAGGCCCTGGCCGCGGCCAACTGAGAGTCGCGCCTTGAACGCGAACGTGTTCGGAACCTTGGGTGAGTACGGAACGCGCCGAGCCGCCGGGCAGGAGGCCCAGTTGTAGGGAACGGCAACCGCGAGCGAAACGGAACCTAGAGGAGGCGTGAACCGTCAGCGGAGAGGGACAACCTCGACGACTTGGAGCGCGGCGCCAACGTCGATCCCGATCACCCGCGAAGCGGGAAGCCAACCGCGAAAGCCAGAATTGGGTGGAAAGCTTATCGCCAGCCAGGTACCTGTCTGGTCGCGCCCCAGCACCTCGAGAAAGGCGCCGGCTGGCAGCGTCCCTAGAGCAGGGTAGTCCTCCGAGGGCCCGATGCGGACGATGGAGACGGCTGCCGTGACCGGCCCGTCTCTTGGCGGCGGCGCCGTAATCACGGCCGCCTGCTCTCCGCGGCGATGCTCCGGCTCCGCCGCTTCGGTCAGCAGGCCGGAAGACACAACGAGCAGCGCCACCGTGGCCGCGACTGCCAGCGAAAGCAGCCGGAGGAATGCGAATGAGCTGATAGGAGACACCGGGCCCGCCGCTTCCCGAAATGGCAAAACGAAATTAGCGCGGGAGCCGTCCTTAAAACCTCAAAGGCCGCGACGAGGCGATGGCAATCCCATTGCGCGACCCGTAAGCTATTGGCCAGCGGAGCGCGGGCGATGACGAAAGTCACGGAAGCGTTGATGGCGGCCGGAGCTGACAGGTGCGTTTTCGCGTGCGATTTCACGCCGCCGCGCGGCAGCGACCCGGACCTCCTGGATGGCGCCCGGTACTTGACCAAAGCCGACTTCGTTTGCGTCGCCTACAACCCAGGCAAGCTCGTGCGCGTCGATTCGGTGGCCGCCGCCTATGCCCTCCGCCAGAGGACCGGCCGCGAGGTAGTCTTCAACCTTTCGCCGCGAGACATGAATCGCCTGGCGTTAGAATCGCGCCTCCTGGGAGCAGGCCTTCTGGGCTTGGAGAATGTCCTCGTCGTCCAAGGGGACGCGTTCACGGATCGGGACGGCGTGCGGCCAGTTCGGGACTATACGGCGAGCGGCCTCATTCGCGCTGCAAAGCAGCTCAATCAGGGTTTGGACCATCGCGGCGCGCGCCTTCGGTCCGATTGCGACTTCTGCATCGGAGCTTCGATCGACCTTTCCCGCGGTATGGACGCCGAGGCCAGGCTGGTCGCGAAGAAGGTCGAAGCGGGGGCAGATTTTCTCGTCTCGCAGCCGGTGTTTGATGTGGCCTTGGTCTCGGAGTTCATGGCTACGTTCGAAAGGATCGCCGGCGGCTCGCTGGCCGTGCCGATCCTCTGGGGCCTGCAGATACTCGCTCCGGAGGGCGTTCTCTTTCACAACGTCCCTCAGGACCTCCTCCGAGACCTCGAACGAGGACGCGACGGCGTCGATATCGCCCTCGAGACCTACGCGCTCTTCCGGGAGGCAGGCATCGGCGGCGTCTACCTCGTTTCGCCCATCCTTCGGGGCGGAGCGCGCGATTACGAAGCTGCAGGCCGCTTTCTGGACCAGGCTGTTTGAGCGCATAGCTCCCATTCCAAGGCATTGAGGGCGTGCGACAGACAAGGAGGCGCCGTTATTTCTCTGCAATGTCCTGTCGGCCGCTCTTGACCACTCGGTAACGGCCCGTTTCTCAAAATTGCTAGAGCGTTCTTCCGTCAAGAACGTCGTTTCCCTAGCGGCCCCGGTTGTCGCGCTCCCCTGCGCCTCCTTGGACAACCGGGGCTGCGCCGTTTCCGGCACGACGTCGCGGTGGGGCACTCTCCGGCCCTAAGTGTCGACTGATTTGCGATTGGTTCCCCGCTAGTTCCGGTAACGGTTCGTGATCGGCAGGCGCCGATCTCGGCCGAAGGCGCGGGGAGTTATCTTGATCCCCGGCGGCGCCTGGCGGCGCTTGTACTCGTTGCGGTCGACCATGTTGACGACGCGCCGGACTGTCGCCTCGTCAAACCCCCGCGCCACGATCTCCTCCACGCTCCTGTCCTGCTCGACATACGCCTCGAGGATCGGGTCGAGGATGTCGTAGGGCGGAAGCGTGTCCGTGTCCAGCTGTCCCGGCCGAAGCTCGGCAGATGGCGGTTTTTCGAGGACTTCCTTGGGGATGATGTCCCTCCCCGCCAGGGCATTTCGGTATCGGGCAAGGCGGTAGACCATCGTCTTCGGGACGTCTTTGATCACAGCGAAGCCTCCCGCCATGTCGCCATAGAGGGTGGCGTAGCCGGTTGCCAGCTCGCTCTTGTTGCCGCAGGTAAGGACGGGCTGCCAGCCGAACTTGTTGGACAGGGCCATCCAGACGTTGCCGCGAATGCGGGACTGGATGTTCTCCTCCGCCACGCCCGGCTCCGTCCCGGCGAACAGCTCCTCCAACATCTGCAGATAGGCCGCGTGTGCCGGTTCGATGGGAACGATTACCAGGCGCACGCCGAGGTTGTCGGCAAGCCGCCGAGCGTCAGCGATCGACCCCTCGGAGGAGTAGCGCGACGGGTTGGAGACGGCCACGACGTGCTCCGGGCCGAGCGCGTCCGTGGCGATGGTGGCGACGAGGCTGGAGTCGATGCCGCCTGAGACGCCGACGATGACCGTCTCGAAGCCATTCTTGTGGACGTAGTCGCGCGTGCCGGTCACCAGTGCCTGGTAGACTTCGGCCTCATCGGAAAGATAGGCCGAGACCGGGGCGGGAAGCGGCGGCCGCACGCCATCATGAGGGGCGGCAGAGACGAAGACCTCATCGACATCGCGGGCGTAAACGGCGAGGGCCTCGGTGCGGCGAAGCGGGTTGTGCAAGCGGCCGAGATAGAGCCCCTCGATGTCGAGGTCGACGACGAGCAGGTGCTCTTCGAACGAGGGCGCGTGCGCCACCAGCTCGCCCTCCTGGTCCAGGACCATGCTGTTGCCGTCGAAAACGAGCTCGTCCTGGCCTCCGACCATGTTGACGTAGCAGAGGATGACGGCGTTGTCCGCCGCTCGCGTCGCCACCATCCGCTGCCTGAACTCCCGCTTGCCGTGATGGAAGGGCGAGCCGTTGATGTTCACGATCACGTCGGCGCCCGCTAGCGCCTGCGCCTGGATCGGCCCCTCCGGATACCAGATGTCCTCGCAGATGTTCACCCCGACCCTGAACCCGGCGATCGTGAACACCTGGGCTCTGGAGCCGCTGCGAAAGTAGCGCTTCTCATCGAAGACGCCGTAGTTCGGCAGGAACTGCTTGTGGTAGACGCCGGCGAGGCGGCCATCATCGAGGACAGCCGCCGCATTGTAGAGATCTGCCTGCCGGTCGACGAAGCCGACGATGGCGGCGATGCCGCGCACGGAGGCGACCACGTGTTCGAGGGCTTCGAGGTTGTCGTCGATGAACTTGCTGCGAAGAAGCAGGTCTTCCGGGGGATAGCCCGGGATGACCAGCTCCGGAAATGCCACCAGGTCAGCGCCGAGCTCGCGGGCGCGGTTCGCGTAGTCGATGATCTTTGCGGCGTTGCCTGCAAGGTCGCCGACCGTTGGATTGATCTGAGCGAGGGCTACACGAAATTTCCTGATCGCCGCCCTCCTGCTCGAATGAGAGCGTTAGTCACTGCTGGCCCATTCCCGCTCGCCGGACTTAGTGTCATCCTAACACTAACTCCGGCCGTCTGATTATCGGCATCGGCCGCCGGCGTGGTCAACGCCGGAGGCTTGCAGGGCGGCCTAGGCAGCGCCGGGCGCCGCCTGCAAAGACCGTACCTCCCGCCGCGAGGCGGCGACTCCGACCGCGAAGGCGATGATCGCCGCCCCTCCGACGACCATCGCGGCCGGCGCCCCGAATTCGTCCGCAAGGATGCCCGCCTGCAGCGATCCCAGGGGGCCGATGTTGTGCGTGATACCGTAAATGCCCATGACGCGGCCGCGGAGCTCGTCCGGGACGCGCATCTGAAGGACCACCTGGACGGTGATCATGTAGATGGTGCCTGCGGCTCCCATGCAGAAAATCGCGGCCAGCGACAGGGGATAGAACGTCGAAAAAGCAAACAAGATGATGAAGCTCCCGAAGGCCGTCGCGCCGCCAATTACCAGCGCCCCCTTGCGTTCCGGTTCACCGAAGTAGCCGAGGGCGAACACCCCCAGTACGGAGCCGATGCCGCTGGCGCTGAGCAAGACGCCGAGGCCTTCCGGCCCCACCTCAAGGATGTCGCGTGCGAAGACGGGCAGGAGCTGCTGGCTGGAGAAGCCGAAGAAGCTGTTGAAGAAGCTCATGCCGATGAGAAACGCGAACACGAAGTTGGTCCTGATAAAGGAGATGCCTTCGTTCAGGTCTCCGAAGACCGAATCGCGACGCACGCGGACGGGCTGCGCGATGTCGAGGCCGGCGACAACGGAGCCCAGCAAGAAGAAGGCTCCGCCGCAGATGTAGAAGGTGGCGGCGGGCCCCGCGAAGCCGTAGACGAGGCCGCCGGCTGCGGGCGCGACGATCCGCGTCCCTTGCCAAACGATCGAATTCAGCTGCACGGCTTTCGTGAGGTCCTTGCGGTCGATGAGTTGCGGCAGGATCGCCTGGCGGGCGGGATTGTTGAACGCCTGCATGCTCCCGGAAACGAACGCAACCGCCAACAGGTGCCAGACGCGGACGAGCTCCAGCGCCGTGAGCGTGGCCAGGATAAAGACAGAGGCCGCCGTCACCGCCTGGGTCGTGAAGATCACGCGCCGCTGGTCTAGGCGATCGGCGACGACGCCGCCAACGAGGTTGAGGAGGATGGCAGGGCCCGCGGTCGCGAGGCCGACGTAGCCCAGGTAGACGGCCGAATCGGTCAGCTCGTAGATCAGCCAGCCCTGGGCGAGCCACATCATCTGCTGGCCGCTCACCGCCGCAAGGTTCGAACACCAGTAACGCCGGAACTTGGGATAGGCCAGGGCCTCGAACATGCGGCTGCCACCGCCCAG
>DATMBD010000434.1:0-7949 GCA_035559355.1 Dehalococcoidia bacterium | reverse complement strand
GACCCTGATGCTCGCGGCAGCGGTGGCCGCTCTCTTGCTTGCCTTGTCTGTGGCTGGCGTCGGCGTCGAAACGTGGGCGGCGGTCTGGGCTGCAGCCGCCGTGCCCGTTGCGCTCGGCGGCTACCTCGCGGCGGGCCTCCTGCGCGCCAGCAAGGCCTTCGCGCGAGGATTGGCCGTCGCGGCCGTCGCCGTCCTGTTGACGCTGACGGTGCGCGCGTCCTTGACAGCAGCGTTCACGCACGACGACACGCCGGTGGAGATGCTCGTCTACACCCAGACCTCGCCGGAGCTCCGGGACGTCATGGACCGCATCGATGCCCTGGCCCGCCGCAGCGGCCTCGGCCACAACCTGAAAGTGGTGGTGGATACGGAGTCCAGTTTCGCGTGGCCCTGGGCGTGGTATCTGCGCGACTACCATGACGTGAGCTATGTCGCCATCTCGCCGGACTACAAGCCTCCCCCTGGCGCCGTCCTCCTGATCAGCGCCGCAAACGCCTCGGCCATCGATCAGGCCGGCTACTCGGCGCAGCCGTACAAGCACCGCTGGTGGTTCCTGGAGACCTATCGCGGCCTCGACTTTCACGAGGCCGCCGCCAAGCTCACGAGTTGGAAGAGCCTTCAGTCGCTCGGCCACTTTTTCCTCTACCGAAGGCCGGCCGATCGCTGGACGGGCTCCGTGGACGCCGTGGCCTTCTTCCCACTCGAGCTCGCCGTCTACGACGCGCCGGCGGAGGAGCGGGGTCCGCCCCGCGAGCCGGTGCGGCTCGCCGATGGCCGCATCGTCCTAGGCATCGGCGGCACGGGACGGGGAGGCAACGGCCGCGGCGAGTTCCAGCAGCCCGCCGGCCTCTTCGTGGATGGAGACGGCTCGCTGTGGGTGGCGGACGCGCGCAACAACCGCATCCAGAAGTTCGATTCTCAAGGACGCTTCCTCGCCGCCTTCGGCAGAGGCGGCACGGGCGCGGGCTCCTTGCGCGAGCCCTGGTCCCTGGCGGTGGATGCCAATGGCTTCGTCTACGTTGCCGACACGTGGAACCACCGCATCGTGAAGTTTTCTCCCGAGTTCCAGCCGGTAGCGACCTGGGGCAGGGCGGGATCGGGCGCCAACGCCGGACCGCTCGAACTATTCGGGCCCCGGGACATCGTCATCGCCGCCGACGGGAGCCTGTGGGTGACGGACACGGGGAACAAGCGCCTCGTCCACTATGCCGCCGATGGCACGCCCCTGGGCATCGTGGGCGGCGAAGGGACCGCCCCTGGCCAGTTCTCGGAGCCCGTGGGCCTCGCCTTCGACGCTGCCGGCGACCTCTACGTCGCGGACACCTGGAACGGCCGCCTGCAACGGCTCTCGAAGGACCTGCAGCCCCTCGCAACCATCGCCGTCGGCTGGGAGTCGCGAGATGTCCTTTCCAAGCCCTACGTGGCCGTCCTGCGAGATGGCCGCATCCTCGTTTCGGAGCCAGCCAAAGGCGAGCTTCGCCTCTACGAGCCTTCCGGCGCCCTCCTTGGCAGGTGGAAGCCCTTCCCTGACTCCCTACCCGTCGGCGTGGCCGCCATGCCGGACGGCGGCTTTGCCTTTGGCGACGCCCGACGCAACGAAGTCCAGATCGTGCCGCCCGCCATCATCGCGAACTTGTTCGAGTAGGCGAGAGCCGGGCGCTTCAGGTCGTTTCGAGGACGACGCGGACGCCATCGAGGACGAAGTCAACGGCGATGGCGAAGAGGACGATGCCAACGATGCGCGACATCAGCCGCAGCAACGCGTCTCCCGCCAGGCGGAAGATGAGACCCGCCGTGGCGAAAGAGACGAACGTAACGGCAAGAACGATGGAGATGGCGGCCAGAGTGTTGCCGGTGCCCACCTGAGCCGTGAACGAGGTCGTCGCGGCGAGCGCGCCCGGTCCCGCGATCAGCGGCGTGGCCAGGGGAACGAGGGCGAAGTCCATCGGTTCGCGGGAATGGGCGGCATCCACCTCGTCGGGCTGGCCCTGCATGACCAGGCGATACGCTGGCGGCAGCAACAAGAGCCCGGCCGCAACCCGAAAGCTCTCCTCGGAGATGCCGAGGAATTCGAGCACCTCCTGGCCGCCAAGGCTGAACGCGAGCAGCATGGCGAAGGCAGCGGATACGGCTATCGTCGCCGCGATCAGCCGCTGCCGGGGCGCGAACGCCTGGCTGTAGAGGTGAAAGACGAGGATGTTGCCGACGGGATCGATGATGGCGAAGAAGGATAGCAGCGCCTGCAGCACGGTGTAACCTTAGCAGTTCGCTCCGGACCCGAAAGTGGGCGCTGAGCAGGATCGTGCCTTCCGCCAGAGCGAGCGGTCTGCTTCAGGCCCGGGTAGCGGCGTTGACCGAGCACGGGTCGCGGGGCAAAATGCGCTTACTCCCCGACTCCGAAGCGAACCTGGAGAGCCTGCCATTGGCCGAACTCGAAACCATACGTAGCCGCGCCCTCTCGGAGTTGGCGGCAGCGGACTCGCCTCAGGCTCTGGAGGCCTGGCGGAGCGCCTATCTGGGCAGGCAGGGCGCCGTGACTCAGGTGCTGCGCACGCTCGGCTCCTTGCCAGCTGAGGAGAGGCCGAAGGTCGGAGCCGGCGCGAACGCCCTCCGCCGCGAGCTAGAGGAGGCCCTCGAGGCGCGCGAGCAAGCGGTGAAGGCGGCAGCCATCGCCGCCCTCGAAAGCGGGTCGATAGACGTCACCTTGCCCGGCCGACGCGGCCTCGTCGGCCGGCTGCACCCGATCACGCAGACGATCCGCGACATGCTCTCCGCCCTCGGTGAGATGGGCTTCCAAGTCGCGGAAGGGCCCGAGGTCGAGTGGGAGTACTACAACTTCGATGCCCTCCGCATCCCGGAGCACCATCCGTCCCGCGATACGCAGGACACGTTCTGGGTGGACCATCCGGCCAACGGCCGCCGCATCCTGCTTCGCACCCAGACTTCACCGAACCAGGTCCGTTTTATGGAGAAGCACCAGCCGCCCATCCGCGTAGCCGTGCCCGGCCGGGTCTACCGCTACGAGGCCACGGACGCCACGCACGAGTGGATGTTCAACCAAATCGAGCTCCTGGCGGTGGACGAAGGCATCAACATGAGCCATATGAAGGGGACGCTGACGCAGATGGCTCAGGCCCTCTTCGGCCAGGACCGGCCCGTGCGCTTCCGTTGCCATTACTTCCCCTTCGTGGAGCCGGGCGCGGAAGTGGATATTCAGTGCGACCTCTGCAAGGGGGCAGGCTGCCGTTCCTGCGGCAATGAAGGCTGGCTCGAGATCGCCGGCGCGGGAATGGTCCACCGCGAGATCCTCGAGAACGTCGGCTACGACGCCGACCGCTACACCGGCTTCGCCGCGGGCTTCGGCGTGGAACGTATCGCCATGCTCCGCCACGGGATCGACGACATCCGCCACTTCTTCAGCAACGACCTGCGCTTCCTGCGCCAGTTCTAGCTGCATGCCATGCTCGTATCGCTGAAATGGCTGTCTGAATACGTCCCGCTGACGCTCCCGCCGCGCGAGCTCGCGGAGCGTCTGAGCATTTGCGGCGTCAAGGTCGAGCGGATCATCAGCCGCGGCGAAGAGTGGGAAGGCATCCGCGTCGGCGAGGTGCTGGCCGTCAATCCCCACCCGAACGCCGATCGTCTGCGGCTGGTCACCGTCGACGTGGCGCAGGACGAGACGCCGACGGTCGTCTGCGGGGCGCCGAACGTCGCCGTGGGTCAGAAGGTGGCCTTCGCTCCCGCCGGCACCCGCCTGCGCGATGGCCACACCGGCGAGTGGATGACGCTGAGGCCTACGGTTATCCGGGGCGTGCAGTCCGCCGGGATGGTGCTGTCCGAAAAGGAACTGGGCCTCTCCGACAACCACGAGGTGATCCTCGAGCTCCCGGAAGATGCGCCCGTGGGGACGCCGCTGCGCGAGTACTACGGCGACACGATTTTCGAGATCGAAGTCACGCCCAACCGGCCGGACCACATGTCGATGCTCGGCATCGCTTGGGAAGTCGCTGCCCAGACACACGTCAAAGTCAAGGAGCCTGACCGGACATACGCGGAGACAGGCCCGGCCGCGGCTAGCCAGCGAACGTCGGTCACCATCGAGGACCGCCATCTCTGCCCGCGGTATCTCGCCGGCATCGTCGAACGCGTGAAGGTCGGGCCGTCGCCGAACTGGATGCAGGAGCGCCTGCTCGCTGCGGGCATGCGGCCGATCAACAACGTCGTCGACGTCACCAACTACGTCATGCTGGAGATGGGCCAGCCCTTGCACGCCTTCGACTTCCGCAAGCTCGGCGGCGGGCGCATCGTCGTGAGGCAGGCCCGGCCGGGCGAGAGGATCCGCACCCTGGACGGAGCCGACCGGGAGCTCGCGGCGGGCATGCTGGTGATCGCGGACGCGCAGAAGCCGGTCGCCGTCGCCGGCGTCATGGGCGGCGCCGATACCGAGGTGGGCCCGAACACGACGACGGTGCTGCTGGAGGCGGCGAACTTCGACGCCGTGAGCGTGCGGCGCACGTCCGGCCTCCTGGGGCTGCGGACGGAGGCCTCGGTGCGCTTTGAGAAGGGCCTCCACCCGGAGCTGGCCGCCGCGGCCGCGAAGCGGGCCATGAAGCTCCTCGTGGAGGTGTGCGGGGGCCGCGCCGCCAAGGGCATCGTCGATGCGTATCCCGTCAAACGGCCGGACATGCGCGTGGTCGTAACGCGGCGCCGCATCGAGCAGGTCATCGGCATAGACCTGCCGACGACGCAGGTACGCTCCGCCCTCACGGAGCTTGGCTTCGGCTGCCGCTGGGTGCCGCCGGACCGCTACGTGGTGCGGTCCCCGTACTGGCGCACGGACGTCAACATCGCCGATGACGTGGCGGAGGAGTTGGCGCGGGTCTACGGCTACGACCGTCTCGAGTCTTTACCGCTTGCCGGCGCCATCCCGCCTCCCCATCGCGACCCTGAACGTGAGCTCAGGGAACGCCTGCGGGACGCCGCATCCGCGGCCGGCCTCCAGGAGATCATCACCTACCCTCTGACCTCGATCGAGGAACTGCTGGCCGTTTCGCCACCCGAAGCGCTGGAGGTGCACCCGCCGCTCCGCATCCAGAACCCCCTCAACGCGGATGAATCGGTCATGAGGACCTCGCTGAGGGCTAGCGTTCTCCGGACGCTCGCCGCCAACCTTCGGCGCGAGCGCACCGTCGTCGCCCTCTTCGAGGCTGCGCGCGTCTACCTGACGCTGCCCGGCGAGCTGCCGCAGGAGCGCGAGGTGGTCGTAGGGGCTATCGCAGGCAGCCGTCCCGGACGCTGGGGGGAGCCGAGCAGCGAAAGCATTGACTTCTACGACGCTAAAGGCTTGGTGGAGGAGATGCTGGAGCGCTGCGGAGCCGAGGTGCGCTTCGAGGCCGGCGAGGAGTTCGGCCTCCTGCGCGGACGCACGGCTGCCATCAAGGCGGGCGATGCGCGCGCCGGCGTCCTCGGCCAGGTACACCCGAACGTGGCCGCGCGCTTCGAGATCGACCAGCCAGCTTTCCTGTTCGAGGTCGACGTTGCCGCCCTCCTCCCCGCCGTCAGGATGCGAGTCCGCCACCGGCCGATCTCGCGCTATCCTGCCGTCATCCAGGACATCGCCCTCCTCGTAGACGACTCGCTGCCGGCGGCTCGGATAACGGAAGCGATCTCTACCAGCGCCCTCGTGGCGCGCGTGAACCTCTTCGACGTGTACGAAGGGCCGCCCTTGCCGCCAGGCAAGAAGTCGCTCGCCTACGCCGTGCACTTCCAGTCGCTCGAGAAGACGCTGACGGACGAGGAAGTGGCTCAGGCGCGACAGCGCCTGGTGCGGCGGCTGGAGCACGAGTTCGGGGCCCAGCTTCGCGGCGGCTAGCGTCTCCATCCCTGTCCGCCGGCACAGCGGGGACCGTACAATGCCCGCTCGGTGGGCGCGCCGCCGATCCAGTACGTGAAGGCCTCCGGCCCCCCGGCCGTGTGGGGCCGATGTGCGGTTGACAGGCGCTCCCGGTCGTCGAAATACTCGCTTTCGCGCCCCACGAGCGACTGCAAGAGCGAGGCATCCCGTGAAAGTCTTCTGTTTCGACCTGCTCCCGTACGGCGAAGAACTGGACCACCTGAAGGTGGGCAAGGAGCTTCCCTGGCCCCTCGAGAAGAAGCACTTCAAGCCCGAGGTGGCCGTCCGCACATATGAGGAGCACCTCCAGGTCTGGGAGGAGATGGACCGCCTCGGTTACGACGGCGTCGGCTTCAACGAGCATCACACCTCGCCTTACGGCCTCATGAACTCGCCCAACGTCATGGCTGCCGCCGCCTCGCAGCGGACGAAGAACCTCAAGCTCCTGATCTACGGCAACCTCCTGCCCATCCACGATCCTTTGCGGCTGGCGGAAGAGCTGGCGATGCTCGACTGCATCTCCAATGGCCGCATCATCAGCGGCTTCGCCCGCGGCATCCCGCGGGAGCACAACGTCTACAACGTGCCCCAGACGGAATCGCGCGCCCGCTTCGAGGAGGCGTACGAAATCATCCATCGCGCCTGGACGGAGGAGGTGTTCTCCTTCGAAGGCCGCTTCTGGAAGTACAACGACGTCGCCATCTGGCCGCGGCCGGTGCAGCAGCCGCACCCTCCGGTCTGGATCCCGGTGACGAGCAGCAAGGAAACCATCGAATGGGCGGCCGCCCGTAACCTGCCGATCACGCCCGGTGCTGCCCACCGCGGCCTTCGAGAGGACATCATCCGCCACTACGCCCGCTGCCTGACGCGGGCCGGCTACAGCATCACGCCGGACCATCTGATCATCCAGGCGAACGTCTACGTCGCCGACAGCAAGGAGCAGGCCGTGCGGGAAGCAGGGCCGCACACGCTCTACTTCAACCGCACGCTCTTCAGCCACGGCAACATAACGGAAGCGGACCTCCAGCGCGATACGGGCTATCTCAGCTCGTCTTCCTTCGACTACGTGCGGCCGGAGAACCTGCCGGCCGTCGCCCGCGCCCGCGAAGACTACCGCGACATGACCCTCGAACAGGTGCGGCGCATGGCCGAAAACGGCCCCTGGGGCCCGCCGGCCGAGGTCCGCGACCGGATCATCGAGGCGGCCGACCACGGCGGCGCGAACACGGTGCTGGTGAGCCTGAACCGGGGCGTGATGCCGCAGGAGATGTTCCTGCACCAAGTGCGGCGCTTCGCGGCGGAGGTCCTGCCTGCGCTCCAGGCGCACGAGGTGCGCGAGGTGCCGCTGGAGTAGGCGGTCTCGAGAGCCGCCGCTTTAGGCCTCAGCTGCGGGCTTCATCCCGCGGGGTTCTCGACGGCTTGGGCTGGTCGATTTCCGATCTTTTCGGCACCGGCGCACCTCAGCGTGTCCGCTCCCCAGGTTGAACGGGCCTCAGAGGCGAGGGATGATCGCGCGCCCCGCGCGCTACCGCTTGCCCTTGAGCACCGCGCTGACGTCGTCCGGGTTGATCAGGTCGGGGACGGTCCAGCCATCGAGGTCGTATTCGGCCATGCACTGCTCGGCGAAGCCCTTGTAGCGAGCAGCCGCGCCGCTCGCCTCGGCGGCGAACAGCGTCTGGAAGCGGATCGCCTCGTGGTCGCCGAAGTAGTTGCGCTCGTAGAGCTCGTGGCGCCCCGCAAACTCGGTGCCCATCGCGTCCCACATCAGCTTCATGAGCTTGATGCGGTCGATGGCCGCGTAGTTGTTCGAGCCTCGAGTGTAACGGTCGAGGAGGGGCCGAATCTCGGCGTTCTTGAAGTCGAGGGCGCTGGACGGCATGTAGATGAGGGCGCTGGCGAGCACGTTTTCGATGATGTCCTTGACCTTTGGGTAGGCGATGTGGGACATGACCCGATACGCCAGGCCGTACTCGATGTTTGGCAGGACGTAGCCGTTCGTCCAGGGCATGGGCGTGCGCGCCATGGCGTCGGTCAGTCCCCAGAAGAGGTTGCGCCA
>DATMBD010000433.1:0-2058 GCA_035559355.1 Dehalococcoidia bacterium | reverse complement strand
GGCTTCTACTACGACTTCGACCTGCCGCGGCCGCTGACGCCGGACGACCTCGATCGCTTCGACAAGCTGATGCGCGAGAGCATCGCCGCCGACAAGCCTTTCGTCCGCAGCCGCGCCGCCAAGGAGGAGGCGCGCCGGATTTTCGCCAACCAGCCCTACAAGCTCGAGCTCATCGACGGCATCCCGGACCCGGAGGTTGGCATCTGCCGCCACGGCGACTTCATCGACCTCTGCGGCTATCCCCACGTCGAGAGCACCGGCAAGGTCGGGGCGTTCAAGCTCACCAACGTCGCCGGCGCTTACTGGCGCGGCGACGAGCGCCGGCCGATGCTGCAACGCATCTATGGCGTTATGTTCCCCACACAGGAGGAGCTGGACGACTACCTGCGCCGCGTGGAGGAGGCCGAGCGGCGCGACCACCGCCGCCTGGGCCGCGAACTCGACCTCTACTCCTTCCACGAGGAATACGGCCCCGGTCTCGTCTACTGGCACCCCAAGGGCGGGCGCGTGCGCTCGATCATCGAGGACTTCTGGCGCAAAGAGCACTTCGCTGCCGGCTACGACATCGTCTACACGCCGCACGTGGGCAGGGCGGAGCTGTGGCGGACCAGCGGCCACCTGGACTTCTACGCCGAGAACATGTACTCGCCCATGGACGTCGACGGCATGGACTATTACGTCAAGCCGATGAACTGTCCCTTCCACATCCAGATTTACAAGACCCAGGTGCGCAGCTACCGCGACCTCCCCCTCCGCTTCGCGGAGCTAGGGACCGTTTACCGCTACGAGCGGTCAGGAGTCCTTCACGGCCTCCTGCGCGTGCGCGGCTTCACCCAGGATGATGCCCATATCTTCTGCCGGCCCGACCAGATGGAGGACGAAGTGTTGCGTACCCTGGGCTTCGTCCTTTTCGTCCTGCGCACCTTCGGGTTCAGCGACTTCGACGTGAACGTCTCCACGCGGCCGGAGAAGGCTGTCGGCAGCGAGGACGACTGGCGGGCCGCCGAGGCAGCCCTCAAGCGCGCCGTAGAGGCAGCCGGCCTCCGGTACGGCATCGACGAGGGCGGCGGCGCCTTCTACGGGCCGAAGATCGACGTCCAGATCCGGGACGCCCTCGGCCGCGCCTGGCAATGCTCCACGATCCAGTTCGACTTCAACCTGCCGGAGCGGTTCGACATCAGCTTCATCGGCGAGGACGGCAAAGAGCACCGGCCTTATATGGTCCACCGAGCCTTGCTGGGCTCCGTGGAGCGCTTTTTCGGCACCCTCATCGAGCATTACGGCGGCGCCTTCCCCACCTGGCTCGCGCCCGTCCAGGCGACGCTGATCCCGATCGCGGACCGCCACAACGACTACTGCAGGGGCGTAGCAGAGCGGCTGCGCGCCGTGGGCTTGCGCGTCGAGGTCGACGAGCGCAGCGAGCGCATGCAGGCGAAGATTCGCGACGCTCAGCTGCAGAAGGTGCCGTACATGCTCATCGCCGGCGACCGCGACATGGCGGCCGGCCAGGTCTCGGTGCGCACGCGCGGAGGCGAGGACCTCGGCGCTATGGCCGTCGAGGCGTTCGCGGAACGCGTGATGGGCGAAGTCGAAGCCAGAAGCTGAAGCGCGGGCCCTGGTTGGAGCGCTGGCGCCGCAGGGGCGCGCGGGCGGCGCCCCTACGACTCGTGCCTGAATGGCGCGCCGCGTGGCGGGTTAGACGCGACTGCCGCGGAATCCGCTCCAGCCCGCGATGATCCCCACCAGGAGCGCAAGCAGCAGCCCAATGAGGAAGATCCGGGCAACGAAGATGCCCAAACCCCCAAATAGCAGCACCAGCAGGAGGATGAGGAGGAGGACTGCAAGCATTTTTGCTCCTCTGGGATGAATTCCGCCTGCTCATCCTCGACGGGTTGGCGTCCACCCGGCATCAACCATCGCCCTCGTACCGATGCGGAAACCTATCGGAGCTCGGCCGCGGGCTCGACAGGCAAGGAAGCCATCGGCGGCGCTCAGCGGCGTTTGCCGCGTCGGGCCACGTGTGCTACATAAACGCTGGCGTCAGGGGCGGGCCCACCG
>DATMBD010000432.1:0-3106 GCA_035559355.1 Dehalococcoidia bacterium | reverse complement strand
CATCAACCAGGTCGTGTTCGCGGCGGCCACCGACGATACCCGTCCCGTCCTCACGGGCGTGGACACGGTGATGCAGGACGCGCAGCTCACGCTCGCCGCCGCCGACGGGTTCCGCCTTTCGGTCCGCCGCCTTCCCCTCAAGACGGCGGTCGCCGAGCGCACCGAGGTCATCATCCCCGCGCGCGCCATGAACGAACTCCAGCGGCTGCTCGGCGACGAAGAAGAGACCGTCGAGCTGCGCCTGAACGCCGCCAGGACGCAGGCGCTCTTCAAGCTCAAGAACGTCGAGCTCGTCGCCCAGCTCATCCAGGGCACGTTCCCGGACTATGAACGTCTCATCCCGACGGAATACGTGAGCCGCGCCGTCGTGGACGTCGCCGACTTCCTGCGGGAGACGCGCATCGCCTCGATCTTCGCGCGGGACGGGAGCGGCATCGTGCGCATTCAGTTCCAGGCGGGCGAGGAGCTTCAGCCCGGCAAGATGATCATCACCGCCCGCGCCGAGGAGATCGGCGACAACACGGGCGAGATCGACGCCCAGGTCGAAGGCGAAGGGGCGAAGATCGCCTTCAACGGGAAGTACCTGCAGGACGTGCTCCAGGTGATCGAAAGCGGCCGCGTGGCGCTCGAGACGCGCAGCCCGTCCGAGGCGGGCGTCCTCCGTCCCGTGGACGACGAGAGCTTCGTCCACGTCGTGATGCCCATGTTCGTCCAGTGGTAGCCCTCGGGTAACGGACTGATCAGGCTCTGGCCTGCCTGGACCCCTTCGCCTCTATTAGTTCCAGCAGGGTCTTTCGAAAGGCATCAAAACGCCTTCGACCAACGGCGTGGGCCCACTCTCCCGCAACCTGGTGAGCGGCCGAGCGTACAAACTCCATCAGCTCGGCTCCTCGCTCCGTGAGACTGATGAGCCTGGCCCGGCCATCGGAAGGGTCGGGCCGGAGTTCGAGATAGCCCTTGGCCTCCAACTGCCTGAGGAGGTCATTGACTGCTTGTTTGCTGATTCCAGCCTGCTCCGCTAGCTGGCTTGGACGCATGCCAGCAATCGTGGGATAGCCGAACAGAAGTAGATGCGCGGGTTGCAGGTCAGTGTAGCCAGCCTCGCGGACCGCCGCGTATATGCGCTCGCGGAACGCCAGCCAGGCCAAGCGCAGCAAGGCGCCGACCGTAGGAGGTGGAAAATCTTCCTCAAAATTTCCGTCAAAAGGGCTTGACAAGACCGTATGGTACCCGTACTGTTTTTGGTACCGCTATTTTACTACATGGAGGAGGAGTCATGCAACCACAGGAGATGGACCGTCTCATTGAGGAGCACCTGAAAGCAGAGTTCGCTGGCGATCCGGCCGGGTGCGTAGCTATGTACACCGATGACGTCGTCCACGATGTCGTCGGCTGGCCACAGGGGCCGATGAAGGGGAAGGAAGCTGCGAAATCGTTCTACGAACAGCTGGTCAGGGACATCCACTCAGAAGAAATGAAGCCAGTCCGCCGCTATTACGGAGAAGACTTCGCGGTCATTGAGCACATCTGGACTGGCACGGTGCCAGGCACTTTCCTCGGCGTTCCGGGCCACGGTAAGAGGATATCGTTCCGGTTGCTCCACGTTTGGGAGTTCCGAGAGGGCCGGATGAGCCGCGAAAACGTCTGGCTAGACGGTGGCTCGGTTGTGGCCCAGCTGACCGGGTCCTAGGCCAGGCTCGGGCCTGAGGCTCGGCAGACCGCCATCGGACATTCGCCGTGCGGCACCTGATCGATGCGGAGGTATACGAGACGCAGGGCCCGCCGGCATCGCGCTGGAAGACCGCTGGAAGACCTCCCGCAGCGGCTGCTAAACGGCTTCCGAGAGCTACTGCTCATCCCGAGGACGCCGACCAAAAGCGAGCAGGACAAGTGACTGCAGGTCTTCGCGTATGAGGCCGCAATCGAATTGTGCCGGTCCACGGGCCGACGGGTGTCGCTGGAAAACCTCGGGCTCGTTGCGGTGGAATACGAATTCCTGGACGACATAGTCGCCGACGCCCGTTTCGGGGCCGCCGCCACGGAGGCCGGCCTGGCCGCAGACGAAGCGGGACGCCTGGTGCGCGCCATGCTGGACTTTATGCGGCGCCGAAGCGGAACGTCGGGACGGGGCTTTGCCTGTTCGCTCCTGACGAGGAGCCTCCCCGGGCGCTCGTCCTTCGTGCGCCTGGGGAGGTAAGTGGTTGCTCCCTGTGCGGCCGGGGGATTGTGCTGGCTATTCTCCGGGCCGGACTTCGACGAGCTCATCAGCGATGAGGCCGTGCGCTTCGCGATGTACAGCACGCGCTGCCTCGGCGTTTGGCGCCTCAACCAGGCAGTAGACCCGCCCGGTCTCCTCACTGAACCAGTACTGGAGGTACCGCACGCCGTACCGTTCTTGCACCGCCAGGTCCATCTTGTGGGCGTTGACGACAGCGTCGGCGGTCAGCCCGTCAATCTTCCGGTGCGTGTCCATGAAGAGCGGCATGTGGTGTTTCCTTTCCTCTGTCTGGCCTTCGCGACGCTCCGCCCGGCCTACGGCCCCGGGTGAAGACCAGGGGATCGCGACTGGTCCAGGCAGAACGACGCGCCGGGCGCGAATCCGTTGGGGAAGTGGAATCCGGGCCCCGGCCCGCCCGGGAGGACCGCTCCTTGCCCGGCTATTGCGTCACCCACAGCGCCACCGGACGGCGGCCAGCCGAGGTTGCCGTGCCCTATGCCGGTGACATAGTCGCCGACAACATGCTGCCCGTGGACGGCGATGCCCAGCGTGCCCGAGCAGGTGGGGCCACCAGCGGAAGCCGTGCTGCTTGCCACGACCGCGAAGATCGCTGCCAGCGCCGCAGCCGCCGCCATCCCGAACCCAGGCTTGACCCGCCTGACAAATCGTAGGGTACTCATAACTTGCTCCTTTCCGTGGTGCAGAGTACCTGTGGCGCTCGTGACGCTGCTTCCCCAGAATCCGCCATTTTGCAGCGCCAGCAGTGGCCGAATCCGCCCTCCGAGACCGAGGGCGGTAACAGGATTCTGTTATCCCCGCAAGGGGTCTCAGGCGAGCCCGTTCCGCACGGCGTAGGCGGCCGCCTCCGCGCGATTGCTGGCGCCGATC
>DATMBD010000431.1:0-5661 GCA_035559355.1 Dehalococcoidia bacterium | reverse complement strand
TGGAGCTGTCGCGGATCGAATCGGGGGAGCAGCCGCTGGTCCTGCGGCCCGTGGAGGCGGCGCAGCTGCTGGCGGACGCCGTGGAACGGCTACGGCCGCAGGCGGAGCGCGGCGGACTGAGGCTGACCGCCGACATTCCGCCGGACCTGGGCCAGGCGAATATCGACGGCGCTCGCATCGAGCGAGCCGTCCTGAACCTGCTCAACAACGCCATCAAATTCACGCCGCCGGGCGGGCGCGTGACGCTCCGGGCCCGGCGCGAGGACGGCCAGCTCGTCGTGGAAGTACGCGATACGGGCATCGGCATCGCCGAGACCGATCTGCCGCGAGTGTTCGAGCGCTTCTACAAGGCGGACCAGGCGAGGGCCGGGGGTGGGAGCGGCCTGGGGCTGGCGCTGGTCAAGCACGCCGTCGAGGCCCACGGCGGCAGCGTCGAAGTCGAGAGCGAGTTGGACAAAGGGTCCGTCTTCAGGTTTTGCGTCCCTGTCTGAGCGACGAGATTTTACCGGCTATTAATCGCCCTTAAGCCGCCTTTAACGGCCCTGCCCTAGGTTGAAGGCGTGAACCAGGGTATGGGCATCGCGGGCATCACCGGGCTGAACCGGCTGCGCCGTGCTGCAATGGCTCTCATGTCCGAGATTGCGGCCGCGCTGCGAGCCATCGCAGGAACGTCAACCGAAGGCTGGACCTTCAGCTACGAAGCCTTCTGGCAAGCGCTGCTGGCCTCCGACCCGGAGGCGGCGTGGATCACCCCGAGGTTCGAACAAAGGAGGAAAGCTGATGAAAACAATGACAGCAGCGGATGACGCCTCCCGCGCCGGACGCGCGGCTCAGGAGGAAATCGAGCAACTTTTTCGCCTCGACGACGAGGAGGCCGCGGAGCTTCTGCTCGTGCGCCACGCAGAACCGGCCGATGGCCCCGAGGCCAGCGGCGAACCTCTCCTGAGCTGCGCGGGCTTGGAGCAGGCGGAGCGCTTGGCGCGCAGGCTTTCCGATTCATGGGTGGAGCGCGTGGTCTCCGCCCCCGAGCGCCGTGCCTTGCAGACGGCGAGGCTCGTGGCGGAAGCTGCCGGGCGGCCGCTGAGCATCGATGAGCGGCTCCGCGAGATCGAATTCGTCCCTCCCTCGAAGGGCCGCGGCTGTGCGGGCGAACGGGGCTATGCCAAGCGCTTCGTCGAGGACCCCAGATGGGATGCGCAACCCGGTTTCGCCAGCAGCCAAGCGTTCAGGCGGCGGGTGCTCATGGGCCTGGAAGAGGCCCTCGCCGCCCATCCTGGACGGCGAGTGGTTGTCGTCACCCACGGCAGCGTGATCAACGCCTACGCGAGCATGCTCTTGGGCATCAAGCGGGACATGTTCTTCGCGCCCGACCACGCGTCGATCACCGTTGTTCGCCAGTGGCGGGACCTGTACGCGGTGCGATGCCTGAACGATACGGCGCACCTGGAGGGCGCGCGCTCCTCCACCGCGACGTTTAACCGCGCGTTCACGGTCCTTAACCAAACGTTAAACCTGGCCGGCTAGCCTGAAGTTAGAGAGGAAAAGAGAAGACGCATGAACCTGGGCTCAATTTCGCGCAACCTGGCGGCGTTCAAGCCTCTGCGGGCGGCATGGATGGGACTTGCTGCTGGAGGCTTGGCGCTTCTCGTCGCCTGCGGGGGCGGCGGCGAGGGAGATGGCGTCGGAGGTCCAGGCGGGCCGGACGCCGGCTCCCTTAGCGGCAGCATTACCATCGATGGGTCCAGCACCGTGTTTCCGATCTCCGAAGCCGTGGCCGAGGAGTTCCTCAAGGAGCAGCGCAACGTCCGAGTGACTGTCGGCCTGTCTGGCACTGGCGGGGGCTTCCAGAAGTTCTGCAACGGCGAGACCGAGATCAGCGACGCCTCCAGGCCCATCACTCAGCGCGAGATTCAAGCGTGCGCGGCCAAGGGCATCGAGTACATCGAGCTGCCGGTGGCCTTCGACGCGCTGAGCGTCGTCGTGAATCCCCAGAACAACTGGGTGGACTGCATCAAGATCAGTGAACTCAAGAAGATGTGGGAGCCGGCTGCCCAGGGAACCGTTACCAGCTGGGGGCAGGTCAACCCGGCGTGGTCCGCAGGCGGGCAGCTCAAGTTGTTTGGTCCGGGCACGGATTCCGGCACCTTCGATTACTTCACCGAGCACGTCATGGGCAAGGCGAGGGAGAGCCGTGGCGACTACACGGCCAGCGAGGACGACAACGTCCTGGTCCAGGGCGTCAGCGGCGACAAGAGCGCCATTGGCTATTTCGGCCTGGCCTACTACTTGGAGAACAAGAGCAAGCTGAAGGCTCTGAAGGTGGACGGGGAGACCGGCGCCGGCTGCGTCGAAGGTTCCGCGGCGACTGTCGAGAACGGCACCTACCCGCTTTCGCGGCCGCTGTTCATCTACGTGCGCAAGGACGTGGCCGAAAGGCCGGAGGTGAAGGCGTTCGTGGACTACTACTTGAAGAACGTTGCGGAGCTGTCCGCGGATGTTGGCTACGTCAAGTTTCCCGACAACGTTTACAAGCTGGTTCAGGCGCGCTGGGAGGCGCGCAAGACCGGCACCATGTACGGCGAAGGCACAAGCGGCACGCTGCTGGAGCGGCTGCAGCGCTCTTAGTTGACTATAGGCATGAAGGCGGGATGATGGCATCGCGTCCCTGGCGAGATCTAGGCCGGGGACGCGATTGCTAATTCAGGGGTGCGATGAGCGAAACGGCTTTCGCAGGCGGACGGGCGGCGGCCAGAGGCCGACGCCGCACGTTGAGGAGGGTCCGCGAGGCGCCCATCTACGTTCTCCTCTGGGCCTGCGCGGCGCTTTCCATCTTCACGACCTTCGGGATCGTCGCTGTCCTCTTCGAGGAGACCGCGAACTTCCTCGGGGAGGTCTCGCCTGTGGAGTTCCTCACGGGCACGGAGTGGACGCCCCTGTTCACGGACCGGCATTTCGGCGTCTTGCCGTTGCTCAACGCGACGCTGCTCATGGCGGCGGTGGCGATGCTCTTTGCCGTGCCGATGGGGCTCCTGGCGGCCATCTTCCTGAGCGAATACGCCCATCCGCGCCTTCGGGCAGTGGTCAAGCCCGTGTTGGAGATACTGGCGGGCATTCCCACCGTCGTCTATGGCTACTTCGCATTGCAGTTCATCTCCCCGGAGATCGTTCGGACGGCGTTCGGGCAAAACACGCCGATCTTCAACGCCCTCAGCGCCAGTCTGGCGATGGCGATCATGGTCTTACCCCTCGTTTCCTCGCTGAGTGAGGACGCTCTCCGCGCCGTGCCTCAGTCTCTGCGCGAGGGCGCTTACGGCCTTGGTGCCACGAAGTTCGAAGTCGCCACGCGCGTAGTTTTTCCAGGCGCGCTGTCCGGGATTATCGCCGCCGTCATCCTCGCGGGCTCCAGGGCCGTGGGAGAGACGATGATCGTGACCATAGCAGCGGGCAACCAGCCGAACTTGAGCTGGAATCCCCTGGAGGGGATGCAGGCCATGTCCGCCTACATCGTCCAGGTGAGCCTCGGCGACACGCCGAGGGGGACGATCGAATACAGCACGATATTCGCCGTGGGGCTGCTGCTGTTCCTGATGACGCTCATCCTCAACATTGGCGCCCAAGTGCTCCTTAGCAGGTTCCGGGAGGAGTACGAATGACCCTGTCCGAGGCGTTGGCGGCGAGTGGCGCACGCGCCGTAATGCGGCGCGCGACAGGGCGGCTGTTCCTCGCCGTCTGCGCCACCGCTACGGCGGCAGGCATAGTCGCTCTCGGGGTGTTACTGCTGACCGTGGCTTCGGACGGCCTCGGCCGACTCAGCTGGGAGTTCATCGATAGCTACCCTTCCCGCTTCGCCGACCGGGCAGGCATCAAGTCCGCCTTGATGGGCACGATTTGGGTGATGGCATTCACGGCTCTGTTTGCGATACCCGTCGGCATCGGCGCGGCAATTTACCTAGAGGAGTTCGCGCCGCGCAATTGGCTCACCAAGGTCATCGAGACGAACATCAACAATCTCGCCGGCGTGCCCTCGATCATCTACGGGCTGCTCGGCTTGGCGCTGTTCGTGCGAGCGATGGAGCTTGGCCGCAGCGTCCTGGCCGGAGGCCTGACTTTGGCCCTGCTCGTGCTGCCGATCATCATCGTCGCGGCCCGGGAGGGCCTCCGAGCGGTGCCGCCTTCGATCCGGGAGGCGGCGCTCGGGCTCGGGGCGACGCGATGGCAGACCGTCCGGTTTCAGGTTCTGCCGCCGGCGATGCCGGCGATGATGACCGGCATCGTCCTGTCGCTCTCCCGCGCCATCGGTGAGACCGCTCCCCTCATCGTCATGGGTGCGCTCACGTTCGTAGCATTCGTGCCCACGGGGCCGGAATCGGCTTTCACGGTGTTGCCCATTCAAATCTATAACTGGATTTCCCGGCCTCAGACGGAGTTTCATGCCACCGCCGCGGCGGGCATCCTGGTGCTGCTGGCCGTGCTCCTGACGATGAATGCGCTCGCCGTTGGTTTGAGGATGTACTTCGAAAGGACGCGCAAATGGTGAACCCAGAGCTGGAAGTGCAGGAGAAGCTGCCCCGGTTTGTCCGGGAGGCATTGTTCGGCGATAGAATTGCGGCCGTGGCTGAAACGGAACGTGATGGCGCCAGTGCGAGGGTTGTCCTGGGCGTGCGTGGGCTGAACGCTTACTACGGCTCCTTTCACGCCCTCCGCAACGTGAACATGGCCATCGCCGAGAAGCAGATCACGGCGATTATCGGGCCCAGCGGCTGCGGCAAGAGCACGCTGATCCGTTGCTTCAACCGCATGAATGACCTGATCCCCAGCTTCCGGGCGGAGGGCGAGGTCTTGTTCGAAGGCGAGAACCTTTATGCCCGGAACGTAGACCCCGTGGAAGTGCGCCATCGCATCGGCATGGTCTTCCAGCGCCCGAACCCGTTCCCGAAGTCCGTATATGACAACGTTGCCTTCGGGCCGCGCATCCACGGGTTCGAGGGGCGCCTGGACGATATCGTCGAGGAGGCCCTCACGCGCGCGGCGCTCTGGGACGAGGTCAAGGACAAGCTCCACCAGAGCGCGCTCTCCCTGTCCGGCGGCCAGCAGCAGCGTCTCTGCATCGCCAGGGCTCTCGCCGTGGCGCCGGAAGTGTTGCTCATGGACGAGCCGTGCAGCGCCCTTGACCCGATCGCAACCCTGCGCATCGAGGACCTCATGCAGGAGCTGGCGCGGGACCTCACCATCGTCATCGTCACGCACAACATGCAGCAGGCAGCCCGCGTTTCCGACAAGACCGCCGTGATGATGATGGCGGAGGACAGGGCCGGCGAGATGATCGAGTTCGGGCCGACCAGCGAGATCTTCACGAACCCGAAGGATCGCCGCACGGAGGACTACATCACGGGCAGGTTCGGATAGGAGTGGCCGGCTCTTCTTCGCTCTCGTCCTTCCTGCTTTGCTCGGTCAGCGCCTTACGAAGTCGTAGGTAGCCAATGGAGAGCTCGGTCCTCAGGTTTGCCCTGGCAGAATTCCTGGGCACGTTCCTGCTAATCTTTGCTGGGCCCGGGGCGATCGTTATCGACGCCGTGTCCGCAGGCGGCGTCACTCCCGTGGGGATCGGTCTGAGTTTCGGGTTTGCGGTCATGGCGGCGATAGTCGTGTTTGGGCCCGTCT
>DATMBD010000430.1:0-6383 GCA_035559355.1 Dehalococcoidia bacterium | reverse complement strand
CCCGCCGGAGAAGATGCGCCCCTTCCGGGACTTCATCGGTCCGAACCTCGACCCGTCGCAGTACCGGGCCGTCAAAATCGTCTCCGACTGCAACTGGGTCCAGGGCCTGGAGGGCAATCTGGATACGGCCCACATTTCCTTCCTCCACCGGAACCTGAGCGAGTTCCGTCTTGAGCCCGACGAGTCCGACCGTCCCGGGTATCCGACGGACCGGATGTCGACCGTCATCCGGGCCCGGGATCAGTCGCCACGCATCGAGGTAGAGGAGACGTGGTACGGATTCCGCTACGCGGGCGTCCGGACCACGCCAGCGGGCCACACCCACGTCAGGGTGACGGATTTCATCCTGCCCTTCATGTGCTACATCTCGACCGTCCCTGTCGGCGGCGACAGCTGCCTGATGATGGTTCCCATCGATGACGACCACTTTTTCCGCATGAGCTTCGCGACGAAACCCGCGGTCAAAGCGCCTGGCGCTGCGGCCTTCGCCGCCAGCGCTCAGGGCGTCGGCGTCAACCGGCCACCGCCTCCGCCATCGCCCTTCCCGGAGCGTCAGTCCCTGAAGAACGACTACTTCATCGACCGCGAGGCGCAGAAGACTGTCAGCTACACGGGCATTCGCGGCATCGCCCAGCAGGACATGGCCGTGACCGAGAGCATGGGGCCGATATTCGACCGCACGCGCGAGCACCTGGGCTCCACGGACGCGGCCATCATCAAGATGCGCCGGATGCTGATCAAGGCGGCGAAAGACCTCGCCAACGGCATCGAGCCGCCCGCTCTCGAAGGCCCCTTTCACGAGATCCGTTCGGCGGAGAAGATCCTCGCCCCGGGCGAGGATTGGCGGCTCCTCGGGACCCCGGCGGACCCATTGCTCGCGGAGCTAAAGGCGGCGCCGACAAGCTGAGGCGCGCCACACCCGCCCTCGGGAGGAAAGACAATGCTCAGCGTCAAGGACAACCTTTACCTCTGCCAGACGGGGCCGCACACGCCCATGGGCCAGCTCTTCCGCCGCTTTTGGCTGCCGCTCCTGCTCCCATCGGAGCTGCCGGAGCCCGACTGCCCGCCGATTCGCGTCCGTGTCCTGGGGGAGGATCTGGTCGCCTTCAGGGATTCGGACGGCCGAGTAGGGTTCTTCGCCGAGAACTGCCCCCATCGCGGCGCCTCCCTGTTCTTCGGCCGCAACGAGGAAGCGGGCCTGCGCTGCGTCTACCACGGCTGGAAATTCGACGTGGAAGGCCGCTGCGTCGACATGCCTTCCGAGCCGGCGGAGAGCAACTTCAAGGGCAAGGTGCGCGTCACGGCCTATCCTGCCGCCGAATGGGGCGGGCTCATCTGGATCTACATGGGGCCGAAGGAGAAACAGCCGCCCTTGCCCCTCTACGACTGGTGCCTGCGTCACCAGGAAGGGAAGATCGACGCCGAGGTCCACGTCTGGAAGTGGATGCAAGACTGCAACTGGGTCCAGGCCCTCGAGGGCAACATCGATACCGCCCACGTCACCTTCCTCCACCGCCGCGGCTACACCCCGACAATAGGCAGCCAATTCGGCATCTCGCCGGACCAGGCGCCTAACGTCCAGGTCATGCCGACGAGTTTCGGCTTCGCCTATGGCGGGCGGCGGACCACGGCCGATGGCCGCTACTACTGGCGGGTAACCCCCTACGTCTTCCCGACCTTCACATCCATCCCGGGCCCCCGGTTCAATGGCAGCGGCCACTTCCTCATCCCCCGCGACGACGAAACGAGCTGGTGGCTTGTAGTCCAGCCGAACTACAAACCGCGCGAAGGCGTGCCGCCCTTCGTGGAGCTGATTCCCGGCACCTGGAAACAGACGCGCAACCGCGACAACGACTACCTCATCGATCGGGAGCTGCAGCGCAGCCTGGACATGGAGAAGGGCACGGGCAATTACACCGGCCTCGCCAGCAATCGCGTCGAGGACTCGGCGATCATCGAGTCGATGGGCCATCTCTACGATCGCAGCCGAGAGCATCTCGGCACGGTTGATGCCGCGATCATCTACATGCGGCGGATGATGATCCGGGCAGCGCGGGACCTCGAGCGCGGCATCGAACCGGAGATTCTCCAGCACCCCGAGTGGTTTGCCGCCCGACCTGTCGATGTCGTGAACGAAGAGCCCGACCTCGCTCCCGTCTGGCTCGCCGACCGCGCCGCCTACGAGTACCGCAGCGAGCCCCTCGAAGTACCGGTACCCCAAATCGAGGCCTGAAGCGGGAGCAAGGCCGCGCCTCGTGAAGAGCGGTCCCAGGCGCAAACCTGCTCCCTGAGCGGCCGCGAGACTATCTACGGGCTTCACGTCCTGCGAATCGAGCCGTCGGCCGAGGACAGGTCTTCGCCCCGCGTGGGGAGGTTTGCTCCGCCGGGGTGAGGTTGGCTCAACGCCGCTTTCGGGGCGAGGCGTGCGACAGGTTGTGTGTTCCCTTTGCCAGCCTCCTCAGGCGAGAATGCCTCCGCGGGTCGAGAACAGACGAAAGGAGAGCCAGATGGACGTCATTCTCGTGGAGGTCACGGTCAAGCCGGAGAAGATGCAAGAGTTCCTCGAGCTCATCAAGTACGACGCCGAACATTCGGAGAAGGACGAGCCTGGATGCCTCCGCTTCGATGTCCTCCAGGACACGGAGGACCCCAACAAGTTCTTCTATTACGAGGTCTACAGGGACGAGGCGGCCCGTATGGCCCACCGCGAAACGCCGCACTACAAGCACTACGCCGAAAAATCGCCTGAGCTCTTCGGCGGACCGGTAAGCCGGCGCATTCTCCGAAACGTCGTCCCCGATGACGCCGCGTGGCGCTAATCGCCAGCGGACGCCGGCCGTGGGCTGGAGGTAAGAGCGTGAACCGGCAGCAATCCCAATGGACGGAGGCAGAGACGATCGCTTACCTGCGGCAGCGGCGCAACTGGGGCCGCTGGGGAGGCGATGACCAGCGCGGCACGATCAACCTGATCACGCCAGAGAAACGCCTTGCTGCGGCGAGGCTGGTGCGTAGCGGCCGGGCGGTCTCTCTCAGCAGGCCGTGGCCGAAGGCACCGGCCGCCAACAACCCCAATCCGGCGCAGCACTGGCTTCGGACGGCGCCGCGGACCGGCGCGGGAGCCGGCGTGGCCACCGACTATTACGCCATCGCTTATCACGGCCAGAGCGCCACCCACATCGACGCGCTCTGCCACGTCTGGGGCGACGACGGTCTCTGGAACGGGCGAAGACCGGAGGAGATCCGTTCGGAGGGAACGCTTTGGGGCGGCGTCGAGAACTGGTCGGACGGCATCATCACTCGCGGCGTCCTCCTGGACGTGCCGCGATTTCGGGGCGAGCCTTTCGTCACGTTGGAGAAGCCGGTCACCGGGAGCGAGCTTGACGCCATCGCCGCCGCGCAAGGCGTCAGCGTGGAACCCGGCGACGCGGTGGCCGTGTACAGCGGTCGCGAAGCCTATGACGCCGCGCACAAAGCGCCCTGGGGCTCACCGCTGGGGCCCCGCCCCGGGCTCCACGCCTCTTGCCTGGCCTTCCTGCGCGAGCACGATGCCTCGGTGCTCCTTTGGGACATGATGGATGCCTCGCCGGGCCCCAGGGAGTCGCTCGCCAACGTCCATTCGGCCATTTGGGCCTTCGGCCTGCCGCTCGTCGATAACGCCCTGCTGGAGCCGCTCGCCGCGGCTTGCGCGGCGGAGCAGCGCTACGAGTTCATGCTCGTCCTGGCGCCGCTGGTAGTGGTAGGCGGGACAGGCTCCCCCCTGAACCCGATTGCGCTCTTCTAGGGGGTGGAGTCGGTCAGGATCGGGCGGCCACGGACCAGGTTTCGGAACCGCTGACTGAGGTCGTCCAGCGCTTCAGCGGCGCCCGGATCGAGGACGGTGCCGCTGATTTCCGCGGCAAGAGCGATGCCGCCCGCGCTCTCGTACTCGATCACGCCGTTGATGCCGTAGTTGCCCCAGCGCTCCGCCTTGATCGCGCCGTCCTCCGTCCAGCAGGGGCAAAGCGCGTACGTGCCGATACCCACCAAGTCGAACTCGCGGCCCGAGAAGGTCGTCATCTGGCGCACGGAATCGGGCGAAAGCACCCGGTCGCTGCCCCATAGGTTCAGGGCCCATTTCGCCATGTCCGACGTCGTCGACCATAAGCCGCCTGCGGACCAGGCGACGCCATAGTACGGGAAGTCCTGGCCGCCGCTCGGCTCGCCGTGGAGGCCGCCGGCAAAGAGAACCGCCTCGTTGTCGCCGCTGGGCGCGTACCGGTAAGGATGGGTCGAATATGGCAGTGGCAGGAACTCCTCGTCCATCAACGTGGACGCGAGGCCCAGGGGCTCCAAGAACTCGTCGCGCAGGGCCTGCGTATAAGGTTTGTCGAGTACGTCCTCGATGATGAGGCCGAGGAGGTAGTAGCCGGGCCGCGAGTAGAGGTAGGCCGTGCCCGGCTCGAAGAGCAAGCCTTCGGCGGCGGCGGTTTCGAGGGCCTCGTAGGGTGGTTCGTCGGCGTTGGCGAGGCCGCTGGTGTGCTGCAGGAGATTGCGCACGGTGAAGCGGTCCGAGTTCGGGAACTCCGGCACGAACCGTGATGCCGGGTCGTCCAGGCTCAGCAGGCCTTGTTCCGCCAAGCGCATAATCAGCGCCGCCGTGAACGTCTTCGTGACGCTGGCAGTCCAGTACAGCTCGTCCGGAAGGAAAGGCTCCCCGGACTCGTGGACGCCCACTGCTCCCGTCCAGCTTTCGCCGCTAGCCCGCGCCAGGGTCAAGGTCGCGCCGGAGACCTGCCATTTTGCCCGCCAGGCGTCTAGTTCGGCCTGGAGCTCCTGCGGCGTGACCGCGTCGGAGCGGGCCTGCGGGCGCTCCTGGGGGGCGGAATCGGCGATCGTGGCGCGGGCGGCGCGGTAGTGCAGGCCGGCGCCGGAAGGCGGGACCGTTTGCGCGCTCGCCCGGACGACAGCGTCCGGGTGGCGGAGGACGTCGCTTCCGGCCAGGGTGATGAACGCCGCGGCCAAGGAAACGGCCGCTCCGGCCAGCAATGCCGGCCTCGAAATGAACGGCCTGCGCTGAGCTGCAGGGGCAGGCGTCCGCGATGGCCAAAGCCGCGGCTTCCGGCCTGCGGCCACGTCCTCCAGCCAGCCGGTGACGAGCGTGGCCAGGAACGTGACGCTGCCGACGATGACGATCGCGGCGACATCGCTCCACGGCTGGACACGCCCGGTCCGCCAGAGCACCTGATACATCGTCAAGAGGCCCGCCGACTGCCAGAGGTAGATCGTAAGCGCCCTTTCGTTCACCCAGTAGAGGATGTCCGCGACGCGGGGCCGGCTCGCGAAGGCTGCGATGGCGCCCTCGAACGCAAGAGCTCCGAATAGCCAGGCGAGCCCGACGAACAGGTGCAGAGGATAGGAGGCGTTGACGATACCCCCGGGAACGTCTTGAGTGAGCGCCCAGACTGCCGCGGCGCCACCGAAGGCCGCCGCCAGCAGGGCCCGCCCGAGGTTGGTGAGGGCGTTCAGCCTGCCCTCGTAGTAGGCGAAGCCGAGCATCCAGAAGAGGCTATAGAGGGCCGCGTCCTGCAGCTGCCACGGCACGGACCCTCCAGCCGCAATCCGCGCCTCCATGAAGGCAAGCAGCGCGGGCGGCACCAGCAAAAGCGTCGGCCCGCTCCGCCGCCAGGCCCAGAGAAGCAGCGGCGAGGCGAGCAGTAGCCACGTGAGGCAGCGCAAGTACCAGAGCGGCGCCCACCACGTCAGCCCCCATTCGGAGCCGGTGGGGTCCCAGATGGGGACCAGCCACCAGACCGCGCCCTTGAGGTCGAAGTCCGCATCGCTGCCAGCGCTGAGGGAATCGTAGGCGACCATCACCGCGATCGCCGCCCCGGCAAGGAGCCAGAGCGGAATCAGGACGCGCCGAAAGCGCCGGTAGAGGACGTCAAGCGTCCTGCCCCGGTCGAGCGACTGCGCCATCAGCGAGCCGGCGATGAAAAACATGGCTGGCATCGAGGCGACGAGATAGGAGATCCAGGCGTACCCGTAGGTGTGCCAGACCACCACGCGGACAAGCGCTACCGCCCTGACGGCGTCGACGAATGTGTTCCGGGGCTTGGAATGGGTTGGGATGTAGGACACGTTGCTAAACGCCGACACCTGCCGCCGGGCTAAGAGCACCTGCGGTCAATAGATGCGCGGGCACGAAACTCCCTGACCCGTCATCGAGAAAACTCTCAGGCCGGCGCGCCCGCTGCTCCCCTTCCAATAGGCCGCTGGTCCAGATCGGTTGGACCTTCGCGTAGGATCATCGCCTAGTTTGGCGGGTCTGCATAGCGTCTTGCGGCTACGACTTTGTTAAATTCTTGAAATTAGTTACACGGAATGATTCTGTGCCGGCTTCAGGA
>DATMBD010000429.1:0-6090 GCA_035559355.1 Dehalococcoidia bacterium | reverse complement strand
GAGGGCGCGGCCCGCGGCTCGCGCAGCGGAGGAGGCAAGGCGCCGCGCCAGCCACTCCAGCCCCGTCCCGACTGCGAGGACCGCCACGCTCCCCACGAGTGAAGGGGGAATGGCCTTTCGGATCGTCGGGAGGTTGCTGCCGCGCAGGGCCGGAAGGTTGACCGTGAACTGACGCCCACAGTTCCGGCAAAAGTTGTCGCCGGTCTCACGCACTGCGCCGCATCGGCCGCACCGGACTCCGTTCACGGCGGGATTATAGCGCAACAGCCGTCTTCAACCAGTGGGCGTCATCTCCTGGCGTATCTGAATGTAGCGGATGACGTCCGAGCGATGGATGAGGCCCAAGAGCTGCCTGCCGTCCACGAGCGGCAATTGGTTGACGTCCCCGGCCGCCATCTGGGCAAGCACCTGAGGCAGGTTGTCGCGCAGCGTCACCGTTCGCAGGCGGCTGAAGGGCGTCATCACGCGGTAGACAGTCGTAGTTGGCCATTCCTCGCGGGGCACCTGGCGGACATCGGAGAGTGTGATCAACCCTAGCAGCTCCTGGCCCGCCACGACGGGAAAGCAGCGGCCGTGACCGGAGAGGACGTGCTCCTCGACCAACTCCGAGAGCTTCACGTCTGGAGCAATCGTGACATAGTCCTGCTTGGCGAGCGCGCTCGCCGGCACGCCCCGCAGGACGACGTCCAGAAACACCTGCTCGTAGCTCTCCGCCGAAGCGGCCCTGAGAAAGTTGCCGATGAGAAACAGCCAGATGCCGCTGACCACCGAGACGAAGAAGAAGGACGCGATGCCGATGGCCATGAGAGTGTAGGCAACGTATGTGCCCACGTTGGAGGCCATGCGGGTGGCCTGGAGGATGTTCCGGTTCCGGGCCCAAAACGCGCTGCGGAGCACGCGCCCCCCGTCCAGAGGAAATCCCGGGATCAGGTTGAAGACCGCGATCGCCAAGTTGATGACCGCCAGGTTCGCCGACACCGCTGCCGCGCCCTCTTCCACCCCCGAAAGGATGACATAGCCGAGCGCGAAGAGAAGGCCCAGCGCGAAGCTCGTGAACGGCCCCACGATCGCGATCAGGAATTCCTGGCGTGAGTTCGAAGGCTCGCGGCCCAGGCTGGAGACGCCCCCAAACACGAAGAGCGTGATGCCGCTCACCGGAATGCCGTATCGCCGCGCAACGACGGAGTGCGAAACCTCGTGCAGCAGGATCGAAAAGAAAAAGACGAGGGCGATGGCGCCTGCCACGACCCAGCGCCGCCCCGCTGTCCAGTCCCCGTACACTTCCTCCAGGACGCCGGTGGCGAACGTCCAGGTGACCAGGAAGAAGATGAACAGCCAGGACCAGTGGACGTTGATCTGGAAGCCAAAAAAACGGCCGATGGGAAAGGTGCCCGACAAACCTCGCGCCTCCTCCTTGAGCGTAGGTGGGCCAAATAGGAAGGTCAATGAGAGCGGCAAAGCAAAGGGGAGCCTCAGCTCCCCTTTGCGTCAGGTCTGGACGCTCGAATGCTTAAGCGCAGGCAGCCTCCAGCAGCGCCCGGATCTCCTTCACCTGCGCGTCGCGCCAGCCTGCCCAAATGGGGCCGCGCTGAAACTCCGCATACTCGGCCATGTACTTCTGGCGCTCCTCCGGCGAGAGCTCGGGGTCGCGCATCTTGGAGGTAATCGCCTCCATGAGCGGCCGCTCGTCGCGGGCCTTTTGAGCGCGTTCGTGCCAAACGCCCAGCAGCTTCAGGTCCCGCGTGTAGAAAACGAGCGTCGGGATCGACTGGAACTCCCCCTTGTAGAGGAACTCGTTCATGATGTCCAGGTTCTGATCGCGGAAGAAAATCTTCAGCTCCAGACCGGTGGCTTCCGCAAGTTTGGCGATGACCGGAAGGCCCCGGAACACGTCCGGGCACCAGGCTTCGCCCAAGCATAGGCAGATGGCCGGCCCGTTGGGCTTCTCCATCAGGGCCTTGATCGCGGCGACATCGTCAGGATCGAGCTTGGTGCCCTCGTAATTCTCCTGGAACTTGTCCTGGTTGCGGTCGATCTGCTCCATCCATTGCGCGTAGCTGATACCCTGCGCTAGGCGCTCGGCGGTTACGACGCTTTCCTTCTGGGCGGTCATACTTCCTCCTCTTACGCGCTGTCGACAGCTTAGCTGAACGTAGGCAAGTATAGCATCGGGCCCAGATTGCCGCGGTTACGCCCCCTCTTTCGCCTTCGCCTCGGCCCAGAGCTTCAGCAGCTCCTCGACCGGCTGCGACCGCATCTCGATGCGCCTGTCCCGCGCCAGCGCCTCGACGCGGGCAAAGCGCCTTCGGAACTTGTGGCCTGCTTCCCGCAATGCCTCCTCCGCGTCGATGCCGAGATAGCCGGCATAGTTGGCAACGTTCAACAGGAGGTCGCCCAATTCGGCGGCGGCCTCCTCTTTCGTACGCGCTCTGGCGAGCTCGCCCACTTCCTCGGTCAGTTTGGCGAGGATGTCCTCTTTCGCAGGCCAGGCGAAGCCGGCAGCCTCCGCCTTTCGGAGAAGCGTCTGCGCGTAAGCGAGCGCCGCCATGGCTGGAGGCACGTTCGCAAGGGCCGATTCGTCGCCTTCCCGTTCCTCCCGCTTCAGCTCGTCCCACTGGCCGACGACCTCTTCGGCGGTCTCCAACTTCACGTCGCCGAAGACGTGCGGATGGCGCCTGATCAGTTTCGCGGCGAGGCGCGCCAACACGTCCGCCATGCTGAATTCGCCAGCCTCTTCCGCCAGCTGGGCGTGGATCAAGACCTGAAACAGCAGATCGCCGAGCTCGTCCGGCAGCCGGGTGAGGTCGCCCGAATCGAGGACGGCGAGGACTTCGTATGCCTCTTCGACGACGTATGGACGGAGGCTGGCATGCGTCTGCGCCCGGTCCCAGGGGCAGCCGCCGGGAGCCCGCAGGCGGGCGACGATGTCGCGAAGCTCCTCGTACGCTTGCTTTTCTTCCTCGCTGAGCATCCTCACCTCGCCGCGCGGCCGGCCCGAAGTTTGACAGGGCCCAAACGGCGAACCTACCATACCATCACCGAGCAGTGCGGGCGGGACGGGGCGCCTCAAGGCCGGTGAGGCTTGCCGTGGCCGTTTTGCGGGTTCTTGCCACTGTCCTGTTCGTCCTTTCCATACCGGTAGCCCTGATCACCAGCAATATCCGTTTCGTGGCCAACGAGAGCCGCGTCTATCGCTACGCGATCGACCAGTTCGACGCCGTCCGCACCACCGGCATCGACCGCGCGCAGCTGCTCCGAGCCGGCGACGAGATCCGCGCCTACTTCAACAACGACGAGGAGACCCTCTCCATCCGCGTCTCGACGGGAGGCCGTGAGGAGAACCTGTTCACGGCGCGCGAGACCCTGCACATGCAAGACGTGAAGAGCCGCCTCCAGGCCATGAACCGGGTGCAGGAGTTCTCGGTCGTCTACGCGCTCGTGTACGTGGTGGTTGTCGTGCTCTGGGCGCGAGAAGTATCGCTGAGAGGCCTGGCCGTAAACGTCGCCCTGGGGTGCGTCGTCTGTCTCGTCCTGCTGGCCGCGGTCGGTATCGTCGGTATAGCGGGTTTCGATAGCGCCTGGGAAGATTTCCACCGCCTGATCTTCAGCAACGATTTCTGGCTGCTCAACCCCGCCTCGGACCGCCTGATTCAGATGTTCCCGCCCGCCTTCTGGGAGAGCATCGTGTTCTTCATTGGCGTCATGGTAGTCGCCCAGGCAGCGCTCCTCCTCCTCGCTGCCGGGATCTACCTGGGGGCCAGCAGACACGCCGAGGCTCGCAGACTGGAAGCCTTGTACGCGTAGACGGTGCCAGAGCAAGCGCCCTTTCGCTGCGTCTTAGCGCCGCCGCGCTCGAACGACGCCCGCGGCGAGACGCCGCCTAAAAGGCCGCTGATCCGCAGTTCCCGACGACGCCGCTAGGCTGCGAGTCCATGGTCATGGTCGCCACGCTGCCGGCGCGGGGCACAGGTGCGAAAAGCGAGAGGACGCGGTTGTTGGTCGTGTGGCCGCTGGGGCAAACAGCCGGGCTGTCCATCTGGCTGACAGGCCGAAGCACCTCGAACCGCGTGCCACAGGGAGGGCAGTAGTACTCGTAAAGGGGCATACCTTACCTCCTCAGGACTGCAAGCATCCTAGCCAAGCGCGTCCGCGGGCGTCAAACGCGCCGGGCCGCCCCCCTCTAGGACGGCCGCAGTGGGACGCGCCCGGCCAGCGACACGCTGGGGCTGGGGCCGATGAACCGAGGCGGCGTGCCCTTCACCGGCGCCTGCAAGTAGCGTCGAAAAAAGGCGAAGACCTTCCCCCACGCGTCGACCGCCTGCTCCGGGCGGTAGCGATACCTGTCGGTGGAGAAGAAGGCGTGGCCGGCACCGTCGTAGCGGTAGAACTCGTACGTCTTCCCCAGCCGCTTCAGCTCCTCCTCCGTCCGGTCGACCTCCGCAGGACTCGGGTTGTCGTCGTCATTGCCGAAGATGCCCAGCAGAGGGCAGTTGAGGTCCGGCGTCAGGCTGATGGGGGCCACGGGGCGCAGCTCGTTGAGCTGGCTGGGGTCGTCGACGATGACACCGCCTCCCCAGCAGTCGACGACGGCGTCGATATCCTTCAGCTTGCAGGCCACGATCCATGCCTGCCGCCCGCCCGAGCAGAAGCCGATGACGCCGATCTTGCCGTTGCAATAGGGCTGGCCGCGCAGGTACTTCGCCGATCCGTCCACGTCGCCGACGACCTGCTCGTCGGACATGCCGCCGGCGCCCCTGCCCCTGGCGGCCACGTCGTCAGGATCGCCCGGCCCGAAACGGGAGTAGAGATGGGGGGCAATCGTCGCGAAGCCGTGATGGGCGAGCTTCCAGCACACCTCCAGCGTCCATTCGTCCCAGCCGGGCATGTGATGGATGACCACGACGCCAGGGTACGGCCCGTCTCCCGCCGGCCGCGCCAGGTAGGCCTCGATCTCGTCGCCCTTGTGGCCGGTGACTTTTACCGTCTCCGTGCTGATCCCGCGGTAGCTCACGCCCTTCGACCTCCTGAATCGCGAATCTGCAGCGCAACATTATAGGAACGGGCAGCCCCAATGGGATGGAACCTAGCGTCCAGCCGAGACCTGCGGTTGCGGGGCGACCTCACCCATGGCTGCCGCCATCCCTCTCCAGAATCCGGAGAGGGGGCGCAGCCGCGCATCGCCGGACTCGCCCTTGGGACGCCGCGTCTCTAACGCTGTTCGGGCTGCGGCGCCGAGCCTGCCGGCTCAGGCCGAAGCCGCGACCCCAAAGCCACGGTGGAGGCGTCAACGCCCCTCTAGCGGAACGCCGGGGCGACCTTCTCGCAAAACAGGCGCAGCGAGGCGGCCACCGCTTCCGCCGGCAGCCTCTCGCCGGCGTTGAACTCCGCCACGACGCCGCTGAGGCCTAGCTCCGCTCGCAACATTTCCAAACGGTCGACGACCATGTCCGGCGTGCCGACGGCCACCTTCTCGTCCAGCACCTGCTGCCAGGTGAGAGACGCCAAGTGTTGAGCGCGAGCAGCCCTTTCGTCGCGGTCCGCCCCTGCCCGGACGGCCGTGCTGCTGTACTGCTGCCCCAGGCGCGTGAACTGGCGCATGAAGCTCTCCTCCGGCTCGGTCAGCGCCCGCTCCCGCGTCGCGGCGACGTAGACGGGCAGGCGGAGCATGACGTCTGGGGCGCCCGCGTGCCCGGCTTCCCGCCAGGCGCGCTGGTACTCCCGCACCTGGGCCGAAAGGTGGGAGAGCGTGGTGTTGCGGATGCCGATGAAAATCGGCATGCCCATCTCGCCCAAGGCGGTAAACGTGTCGTCGGTCGTAGCGGCGATGCGGACGGGCGGGTGCGGCCGCTGCAGGGGCTTCGGCGCCAGGCGGACGTTCTCGTAGGAGAAGTATTTTCCGTGGTGCGTGAACCGCTCCTCCGTCCAGGCGGCGATGATCACGGCCAAGCTTTCGAACATCCGCTCCCTGCTCTCCGAGTAGGGGACGCCGTATCCCTCATAGGAGCCGGGCATGGAGCTTCGGCCGACGCCGAACTCGAGGCGGCCGTTGCTCACATGGTCGAGCGTCGCCGTCTCCTCAGCCGTGCGCAG
>DATMBD010000428.1:0-3707 GCA_035559355.1 Dehalococcoidia bacterium | reverse complement strand
CTAGACGTCCAGGTTGCGGACGGCGGCGGCGTGAGCCTGGATGAAGGCCTTGCGTGGCGCCACGTCGTCGCCCATAAGCTCCGAGAAGATCATGTCGGCGCGGGCGGCGTCTTCGATGCCCACCTGCAGGAGGATGCGGCGCTCCGGGTCCATCGTCGTCTCCCAGAGCTGCTCGGAGTTCATCTCGCCCAGACCCTTGAAGCGCGTCGCCACCCGCGCTTTTTCCTTTTCGATGAGCTCGTCGCGGTCTCGGTCCGAGTACACGTAGCGTTCCTGGCGGCCCACGATCATCTTGTAGAGCGGCGGCTGGGCGATGTAGAGGTGCCCTTCCGTGATCAAGGGCCGCATGTGGCGGAAGAAGAGCGTGAGGAGCAGCGTGCGGATGTGGGCGCCGTCGACATCGGCGTCGGTCATGATGATGACGCGGTGGTAGCGCAGCTTTGAGAGGTCGAAGTCGTCATCGATGCCGGTTCCCAACGCCTTGATGATCGCCGCCACCTCCGCGTGACCGAAGACGCGGTCCAACCGGGCGCGCTCAACGTTTAGGATTTTGCCCTGGATGGGCAGGATGGCCTGAAAGCGGCGGTCGCGGCCGCCCTTGGCCGACCCGCCCGCGGACGGGCCCTCGACGATGAACATCTCGCAGTTCTCCGGATCGCGGTCCGAGCAGTCGGCCAGCTTGCCGGGCAGCGTGGTGCCGTCCAGGAGGCCCTTGCGGATGACGAGGTCGCGGGCCTTGCGAGCGGCCTCGCGGGCGCGGGCAGCCGTGATGCACTTCTCGATGATGCGACGGGCGTCAGAAGGGTGTTCCTCCAGGTACTGCGAGAGCCCTTCTGCCACGGCGGACTCGACGGCGCCCTTCACTTCCGGGTTGCCCAAGCGGGTCTTCGTCTGCCCCTCGAACTGAGGCTCCGGAAGCTTGACGCTGATCACGGCGACGAGGCCTTCGCGTACGTCCTCACCGGTGAGGTTCGGTTCGTCGTCCTTGAGGAACTTCTGCTTCCGGGCGTAGTCGTTGAGAACTCGCGTCAGGGCAGAGCGGAAGCCGGTCATGTGGCTGCCGCCATCGATCGTGTTGATGCAGTTAGCGAAGCTGAAGCAGGCCTCGTTGAAAGTGTCGTTGTACTGGATCGCGCACTCGACCGTGATTCCCGCGAGTTCTTTCTCGATGCAAATGGGCCGCGGGAAGAGCACGTAGCGGCCCTTATTCAGATGGCGGACGAAGCTCTGGATGCCGCCTTCGAAGTGGAAGGTCAGATTGAGGTCCGCGGTCTCGTCCACGAAGGACAGCCAGATGCCCTTCGTGAGGTAGGCGTATTCCCGGAAGCGTTGCAGCAGCAGGGACGAATCGAACTTTAGATCGCCGAAGACTTGCTTATCGGGAAGGAAACAGCTCGTGGTCCCGGTCTCCGCTTGGCCGCCCGTGTCCTGGCCCGCGTACCAGGACTCCTTGACCTGGCGCACCTCCGTCTTGGGAACGCCGCGCTCGTACTCCTGGCGGTAGAGCTTGCCGCCGCGGCGGACTTCCACCCACATCCGCTCCGAGAGCGCGTTCACCACCGAAGCGCCGACGCCGTGAAGGCCTCCCGAGACCTTGTACACCTGGCCTCCGAACTTGCCGCCGGCGTGGAGGACCGTCATCACCGTTTCGAGGGCGGACTTGCCCGTGCGGGGATGCTTGTCGATGGGGATGCCCCAGCCGTTGTCTCGAACCGTGACCGTGCCGTCCTTGGCGATATGGATCCAGATGCGGTCGCAGTGGCCTGCCATCGCCTCATCGATGCTGTTGTCCGCGATCTCGATGAGGAGGTGGTGAAGGCCGCGCTGATCCGTGCCGCCTATGTACATGCCGGGCCGGCGGCGGACGGCTTCGAGGCCTTCGAGGACCTGAATGTCCCGAGCCGTGTACTGCTCTTCGACGATCTCGCGATTTGCTGCCATAGTTAACGCATCTGGCCTTCTCTAGGCCGGACTTTCGGCTCAGCCTTTCTCGGGGTCAGGAGTCCCGCGTCCTACGATGAAGGACTCGGTAGAGGGCGGGAATGAATGCCAGAGGCACAACTCATTTTAGCATATATTTGCGAAGCTTTTCTTCCCCTTAAGCAGGGCGCTGAAAGGCTGTGACCGGCAATCTTCTTCGAACGCCCGTCGGTTTCGAATCTGGGACAGCCCTGGCCCCGGCCTCGCGCTATATTGACGGCGTGAGTCTCCTCGGACGCCTCAAGGGCCTGCTGCCCTTGCGCACTTCCCTCGTCCCCCGCGAACCCGTCTCCTACCGGCCTATCGGCGTGGTTCGCAACCGCGTGCGCGAGTCGCGCACGGATGGCTGGAAGGCCGTCCGATCCGACATCATCTTCCGCGACGACCTCCTCCCGGCCCTTGACGCGATCGAAGGCTTCTCGCACGTGATCGTCGTCTTCCACATCGACCGCGTGCCGGAGGCAGCGCGTCGCCTGACGGTGGTTGTCGGCAACGAGGAGACGCCCCCGGAACGGGGCGTGCTGGCAACGCGCAGCCAGCTCAGGCCCAACCCCATCGGCACGTCCGTCGTCGAGGTTGTGCACCGGCGCAAAGGCGTGTTGCGGGTGAAGGGCCTGGACGCGCTCGACGGGACGCCAGTCCTGGATGTGAAGCCCTACCTGCCAGCCTTCGATTCCGTGCCAGGCGCCAGGCTGCCGCCTTGGGCGGCCCCTTCCCGCGGCGAGTGACGACGGTGCGCTACGCCACCGGTCTCGTGCCTGCGACCATGCTCCGGCGCATCGCGCGCTTCACGATCGAGGCGGCGGTCGAAGGCAGGGCCGTGCGCGCCCATGTGGCCAACTCCGCCCGCATCCTGGAGCTTCTGGCGCCGGGCCTCCCGGCGCTATTGCGGCCCGTGGCTGCCGCTGCCCGCTCGACCTCCTACGACCTGGTTCTCGTCAAGACCGAGGGCGGCTGGGTCTCCGCCGACGCCCGCCTGCCGAACCTGCTCATCGAAGAAGCGCTCGCCGCCGGCAGGCTCGAGCGCTTCAAGGATTGCAAGCTGGCCCGCCGCGAAGTCCCCCTCGGCGAATCCCGCATCGACTTTCTACTGGCCTGCCCCACCGGCCCCTGCCTGCTCGAAGTCAAGTCCGTGACCCTCGTCCAGGACGGCGTGGCCCTTTTCCCGGATTGCAGGACGATCCGCGGCGCCCGCCAGTTGCGCCTGATGGCTCAAGCCGCGGCCGATGGTCAGCAGGCCGCCATCGCCTTCGTCGTCCAGCGCGGCGACGTTCACGCCCTGCGCCCTTTCGATGACGCAGACCCCGATTTCGGTCGAGCCCTCCGCGAAGCCGCGGCCGCTGGCGTCCTCGTCGCAGCCTACCGCTGCCACGTTTCCCCGTGCGCGTCCGAGATCGAATCTGAAATCCCGGTGCTGCTGTGACAGAAGGCCGCGACAAGCTCCTGGCGTGCCTCGAACGCCTCGTCGCGCACTACGACATCGACCGCTGGCACTGGCGCGACGACACGTCCGCCTTCGACGTCTGCGTGGGCGCCGTCCTCGTGCAACACACGGCCTGGAGCAACGTCGAGAAAGCACTGGCGGCGCTCCGCGCCGCCGGCATCTCGGACGTCGAAGCGCTGAGCCGGATAAGCGAGGCCGAGCTGGCGGGTTTGATCCGCCCGGCGGGAACGCCAGCCGTGAAGGCGCGACGGCTGAAGGCGCTGGCGGCCCTCGTCCGCCAGTA
>DATMBD010000427.1:0-3283 GCA_035559355.1 Dehalococcoidia bacterium | reverse complement strand
CGAAGAAGGCGTCAAAGATGTCGCCGAACCCGCCGAAGGGGCCGAAGCCCTCGAAGCCGCGGCTCCCGAAAACGCCATCGAGCCCAGCGTGGCCGAAGCGGTCGTAGGTGCTTCGCTTCTCCGGGTCGGAGAGGACTTCGTAGGCCTCGTTGATCTCCTTGAAGCGCGCCTCTGCCCCCGGCTCCGAGTTCCGGTCAGGATGATACTGCATGGCCAAGCGGCGGAACGCGCGCTTGATCTCGTCCGGGGAGGCGTCCCGGCTGACACCGAGGGTCTCGTAGTAGTCGGCCTTGCTGGTTGCCATATTCAGATTCTAGCGTCCGTTCGCCCGATCCGCGAACCGCCGGACAGGAAACGGACATCAGTTAGAATCAAGCATGTCCGCTCTCTCCTGGCCACGTGCGCGCTCGCAGCCATCGCCCCGAAGCGGCGAGCGGACCTGATGGCTGACGCGAGCGCGCTCACGCGCTTTCTTCCCCTTCCCTGCGTGAAAGACGAAGCTGGATGCTGCATTCCGAGCTGATCCTCACCCTCGTAACGGCCTTCGTAGCGGCGTTCATCGGGGGCTTCCTGGCTACGAGACTCGGCTTGCCTCCGATTCTGGGCTATCTGCTGGCCGGGATCGCCATCGGGCCGAATACGCCGGGCGGCAGCGCCAGCCCGGAGCTGGCTGCCGATCTGGCGGAGATCGGGGTCATCCTCCTCATGTTTGGAGTGGGGCTGCACTTTTCCTTCCGGGACATCCTGGCGGTGGGTCGCATTGCCGTGCCGGGCGCTCTCGGTCAGAGCATGGCAGCCACAATCCTCGGCCTCCTGGTGACCCAGCTTTGGGGTTGGTCCTTGACCGA
This sequence comes from Dehalococcoidia bacterium, assembly GCA_035559355.1. GTDB lineage: Bacteria > Chloroflexota > Dehalococcoidia > DSTF01 > WHTK01 > WHTK01. The sequence continues at coordinate 2,435 of DATMBD010000427.1, read as the reverse complement.
AGGCCTGGTGTTCGGGCTCTGCCTGTCGGTCGCGAGCACCGTCGTGCTTTTGCGGGCTCTCGAGGAGCGGAACCTTCTGGACACGCACGCCGGCCACGTCGCGGTTGGCTGGCTAATCGTCGAGGACCTGTTCACGGTGCTCATCCTGATTCTCCTGCCCGTCCTCGCCGATACCGAAAACGGAGGCGAAGGGCTGGCCTCATGGCTGGTAGGCGGCGGTTCCTTCCTGACCGGAGCGCTTTCCCTCGGGCAGGCGGCGCTTTTCGTGATCCTGATGCTCTTTGTGGGCGCGAAGGCGATCCCGTGGCTGCTGACCGAGGTCGTTCGCGCTGGTTCCAGGGAGTTGTTCACACTTGCGGTCCTCGCTTTGGCGCTGGGGGTGGCCTTCGGGGCTTCGGAGCTGTTCGGCGCTTCCCTGGCCCTCGGGGCGTTTCTTGCTGGCATGGTGTTGAGCGAATCCGAACTGAGCCACCGCGCCGGGCTGGAAGCCTTGCCCCTGAGGGACGCCTTCGCCGTCGTCTTCTTCGTATCGGTGGGCATGCTCTTCGAACCATCGGTCCTGGTGGACGAACCCCTCCACGTGCTTGCCGTGGCCGGCATCATCGTCCTCGGCAAGACGCTGGCTGCCTTCGGCATCGTGACGCTGATCGGCTACGGCGTGCGCACCGCTGTCGTGGTCGCGGCTGCGCTGGCCCAGATCGGTGAGTTCTCTTTCATCCTGGGATCGCTCGGCGTCAGTCTGGACGTCCTCCCGGATCAGGCCAACAGCCTGATCCTGGCGGGCGCCATCATCTCGATCACCGCGAACCCGTTCTTCTTCCGCAGTATCGATCCCGCTGTGGATTGGCTGGCGAGGTTGGGGCGCTTCGCGGCGTTTGCCCAGCGCCGCTACCCGGCTACCGAGTTCGAGTTCGAACTTCGCCGCCATGCTGTGATCGCCGGCTATGGCGTTGCCGGCTCCAGCCTCGTGCGCGGGCTTCGCGGCCGAAACCTGCCCTTCGTCGTCGTGGAGAATGATCCGTTCGTCTTCGAGCGGGCAAAATCGGCCGACGTGCCGGTGATCTTCGGCGATGCGACGAATGCTGAGGTGCTGCAGGAGGCCGACGTTGCGGATGCGCGGGTGTTTGCGATTACGTTTTCGAACCCCGGCAACTCGCTTCTGGCGGCCCAGGCGGCTCGCAACCTCAACCCGAGCATCGACGTGGTCGCGCGGACCACAGGGACCGGCACCGCGGCCCTGCTCCGCGGCATAGGCGTGTCGGAAGTCGTCGATCCCGAGTTCGAAGCGAGCCTGGAGTTCGTGCGCCACGTCCTCCACCGCTTCGGCATCGATGCGCGCGAGATCGGCGGTCTCCAGCAGCGATGGCGCGCGGAGTACTACCGCAGTTCTTGATGGCCGAACGGCGCATTGACACGGGAGGTTCCTGCCTGCGATATATCTGATATGGCGGCGGGACGAATTCAGGAGTTCTTCGGCGAGGACCTCGAGGAGGCGCTCGACTCATTGAAGTCGGCGCCGGGCGCGGTCGGGAACATCCTGGTGGCCGCCGTGCGCCAGATCAAGCTCGTCGACGTGCTGGCGTTCGCCGTCGTGGTCGCGGGTTGGTTATGGGTAATCTTCGGCTACGGCGTTGCCGAAGATCACCGGCCCGGGCTGTTGGTCCTCTCGCTCCTGCCGGCCGTTCTGTGGTTGACCGCCGGGGCCATAGGCGGCGTCATCTTCCACGTTGGCGGCATCGGCTATCGCTCCTTGGCGTATTGGGAGTCGTATCTCCTCATCGCTTTTTTCGCCACGTTTGGGCTGGTCAGCCTTCGGCTGGCGATCAACCCGCGTGATCGGCGCATCTACCGCGTGCCTGCCGGGCCCGACATCTAGAGGCATCCCAGGCCAGGAACCATCAGGGGAGCCCATCCTGGGGCGAAGAGTCGCCGTGTGGAGCAAGACCGTTCCGGCAAGACGATCTTCACCCAAGTAGCACCTCGAAGCCGTCGTCTACGATTTGCGCTGCGTTCCTGAGGTAGAAGCGTGCCTGCGTGCGGCGGTCCGCCAGGCGCCAAACGTTTGGGTGTGGAGACTTACCCGCGGCTTGAAGGCCGCGGCTTGGGCATTAGCTGCGGGATTCACCCCGCAGGGTCCCTTTCAGGCTGGGGGCGGTCGCTTCGGCTTCCCTCGATGACTTGCTAGACGCCGCCTGCAACCGCCGGCACGATGGAGACCTCGTCTCCCGTCTTGAGGGCGGTATCGAGGCCGGCGAGGAAGCGCACGTCCTCGCCGTTGACGTAGACGTTGACGAAGCGGCGGATTTCTCCGCTCTCGTCGCAGATGCGGTCCTTGATGCCGGGGTATTCCGACTCCAGGGCGTCGATGCATTCGCCCAACGTGCCTTCGGAGCCGGCGACGACGTCCAGGTTGTTGGTCAAGCCGCGCAGCGGCG
>DATMBD010000426.1:0-6092 GCA_035559355.1 Dehalococcoidia bacterium | reverse complement strand
CCCGCCGTGAGCCCCGCGCAGGCGTTCGAGGAGCTGAGGCGCTGCGCCGGCTCCCACTTCGACCCGGCGGTGGTGGCAGCCTTCGAGCGCGCGTTCGCGAGGATGGAGGGCGCGCCTAGCAAGGCGCCACCGCCTGGACTGCCCAGCAGGCCAGCCAAGGCTTCCGCCGCCTAGCAGGGCTCTACGCTCTTACTCCACGACCAGGTCCACTTCGGTTACCTCGCCGCCGCTGATCCGGAAAGCGCGGACGGCGGGGTTCTGCCGGTCCTTTAGCGAGACGAGCACGTAGTAGGCGCCGGGATAGAGGTCCATTGGCGGGTCGGAGCCCTGCCACTGGGACAGGCGGACGTCCGTGGGCGAGGGATAAGCCTCGCTGGCGACGTGGGAGTGGTAGATCACCAGCACCTGCCAACCCTGCTCGTCCAGCTCTCGCTCCACGCGCAGGATGTCTCGGGGATCGATGTTGTAGCGGAACGGGCTGGCCTCAGCGTTGCGAGTTCGATACAGCTTCGTCGCGACCCCGTCCTTGCCGGCGACGATGCCGCAGCATTCGTTCGGCAGCTCGGCGATCGCGTGCGCCACCATTTCGTCGACCATGGCCTTCGGCAGGCGGAGCGTCATCATGCGAACGCGTGGCCAGGGAAGGAAGGGCGCCGAACCTGGGAACGCGGAGCGCCGAGCCGGTGCCTGCCCCTGGTTCCTACCAAGAACGGACCTCCCCGTCGTCGAAGCATGACCCGGGTGCGAGGCGCATGGAGAGGAACATGCGCGAGGCGGGAAGCAGCGTGGCGAAGGAAGCCCAGTGCTCGCGCTCGCCTTCCGGGAGATTCAGGAGTTCGCCGAAAGGCGCGTGGATCGTGTCCTCTTCGGGAGCGATGCCGAAATCGAGCGACCAGCCACCCTCCTTTCGCACGCGGCCGACGGTGTTCGTGCGGATGATCGAAAAGCCGGGCGTCTGCCTGTATCTGTCGAGAACCCCGGCTTCGAAGTGGATTTGAAGAAGGGAGGGGTTGGCGGCGGCCAGCGCCCGCCGCACTGCCACCCTGTAGACAGCTTCGTATTCCTGCGTCATCAGGCTTGGCGGCCGGGATGCGGAGAAAGGGGGCGCCACCGAGCGGGCAAGCCGCAAAACGCCCCCTTCCGTCTTCCGCAGTCCGAGTCCCTCCTCCCTCCTTATGGCTTCTCGACGGGCACGTCGACCATGCTGCCCCACTCAGTCCAGGAGCCGTCGTAATTCTTGACGTTCTGATAGTCGAGGAGGTGCTTGAGGACGAACCAGGTGTGCGACGAGCGCTCGCCGATGCGGCAGTAGGCGATGACGTCCTTGTCCGGCGTCACGCCCTTGCTGCCGTATAACTGACGCAGTTCCTCGACCGGCTTGAAGGTGCCGTCCTCGCGGACCGCTTGGCCCCAAGGAATGTTGGCCGCTCCGGGAATGTGGCCGCCGCGCTGGGCCGTCTCCTGCAGGCCGGGAGGCGCCAGGATCTCGCCCGAGAACTCGGCCGGGGAGCGGACGTCCACGAGGGCTGCTTTGCCCAGCGCCTGCATGACCTCCTCGCGCTTGGCCCGCAGTTGCAGGTTCGGCTCGGAGGCCTTGTAGTTGGTTGGCGTCACGCGCGGCACTTCCTTGGTGATGGGACGGTTCTCGTCCAGCCACTTCTTGCGGCCGCCGTCCATGAGGCGGAGCTTCTGGTGGCCGTACATCTCCAGCACCCAGAAGGCATAGGCTGCGAACCAGTTGTTGTTGTCCCCGTAGAGGACGATGGTGTCGTCGTTGCTGATGCCGGCCTCGCTGAGCAACTTCTCGAGGTCCGCCTTGGAGATGATGTCCCGGCGCACTTGGTCCTGAAGCTGGGTCGTCCAGTTAAAGGCGATCGCTCCGGGGATGTGGCCCTCCTCGTAGGCGTTTGTGTCGACGTCTACCTCGACGAGCTTGATGCCGGGATCGTTGCCGTGCTGAGCAACCCATTCCGTGGAAACGAGTACGTTTTCGGCTGGCATGACGCAGGCTCCTCCTTGTTCTGCGAATGAGGGCGGGGTTAGACAATCGGGTCGAACGCGGATCGGGAGATCAGTGTGCCACGATCGTGCTCATAGTTCATCCAGGCGGGCCGCCTTTCGCTGCAGTTTTGCGAGTCGTCCCAACCCCATCCCATGGTTGCAAACCGGTTCCTGAATGTCGCAAGAATCCCCCAATCCCCAGGTCGTGCAGCCGGGCATACCGAGAGAAGGCGCCACCAACTGCAATTTCGCCCGAAGCCGCAAGCGAGCTGCCGTTCGGCGACGGCTAGCGCCAGTCGCCGAACTTGATCAAGGTGCCGTGCGCCTGGCGCTCTTCGACTTTCTGCTTGACCTCGTTGCGGTCCACGGGCCGCGTGTAGTCGACGCCGGTCTCGGCAGGCTGGAAGCCGAGCTCTCGAAGCAGGGCGACTTCGTCCCCGTCGTCGAGGTAGGCGCGGCGGCGCTGGCGGCGGCCGCCGTTGTTCCTTAGGAATGCTACGGCCCACTCGTACACGGAACGCATCAACTCTTTGCGGACCGCTGGCAGGAGGTACAGCTGGTCGACGATGCCCCAGCCCCCGGGCTCGCGGCGGAGGCTGAGGTATCCGACTGGCACTCCCGAGGCCGTCGTGATCAGGCGGAGCCATTCCGCGTCTTCGTAAATGCTGTCGAGGCCGGCCGGGGTCAGGCGGGGCAGGCCTGTGACCTCTGCTTCCAGCGCGGCGATTGCGTCGCGATCGCCAGCCGTCGCTTCACGCACCGTGTAGCCGCCGCCGAGAGTGTCCTCCGGTTCAGGCTGCTCCGGCACGGCCGGCCAGTCCAGCTCCACCCACTGCCCTGCTTCCTCCAGCGCGGCGTCCCAAAAGAGCTGCTCGGCAAGAGCCCGGTTGGGCCGGTCGCGGAAGGGGATGACGACACCCCGGGGCGCCTCCTCCTTGCTGGAGGCTTCGGTGCAGCGCTCGAACAGCTCGTTGAAGCCCCGCCGGAAGGCGGGCACATCGGGAAACGCGTAGTACACCTCCAGGAAGTCCCTGTGCGGCCGGCCGACCACCGCCGACTCGCCCTCGATGACGATCAGCTCGGGCCGGCGCTGCTCGAGGCGGTTGTAGGCAGCCTCGCTGAGAGAGAACGACTTTACGGGACGCTTGACGTGCCGCTGGTAGGGACTCGCGTTGGCTAAGGGGTCTAGCCTGCGGAACTGAACCATCTCGTTTTCCTCGTCCGAAGTTTAGTCCGGCCAGTCGCCGGTATAGACAAAGGCGGCGGGGCCAGTCAAGAAAACGTTCCCTGAGCCGCTCCATCGCAGCGTGAGGACGCCCCCAGGTTCCTTCACCTCGACCACGTCATCGACCCATCCCTGGAGGCGGGCAGACACCATGATCGCGCAGGCGCCCGTGCCGCACGCCTGCGTCTCGCCCACTCCCCGCTCCCAGGTACGAGAAACGACGTGGCTTCGATCTATGACCCGCGCGACTTCGAAATTGACGCGGGCGGGGAACAAGGGGTGGTGCTCGACGCGGGGGCCGATCTCCCGAAGCGGAAAGGCGGCAACGTCATCCTCGATGAAGTGAACGGCGTGGGGGTTGCCCATGGAGACGCAGCTGACGGCGTAGTCGCGCCCGTCGACCCGCACAGGCAGGTCCAGGATGGGTGGCTCCCGCTCGACGGCCACAGGGACTTCCTTGGGCGCGAAGCGCGGTGGGCCCATGTCGACCGTTGCGCCGGTGACTTCGGCGCCGCGGCGCTCGAGGCGGACGACGATCTCGCCGGCCGCTGTTTCGACCCGCAGATCGTCGCCGTCCGGCTTGGCGATCCCCTGCTCGACGACGAACTTTGCGAAGCAGCGCACGCCGTTGCCGCTCATCTCGGCCTCGGACCCGTCGGCATTGAAAAGACGCATGCGGACGTGCGCGCCTGAGGACGCAAGGGCGAGGATGAGGCCGTCCGCGCCAGCGCCGGTGTTGCGCTCGCAGATCGCGGCGGCCAGGGCGCCCCAGTCGCGTTCGATGCCGCGGGCGTCGACGAGGATGAAGTCGTTGCCGGCGCCGTGGTACTTGGCGAACCTCACGCACTCACTCTCCCAGCGTCCCTGCTTGCGGTTCCCTGGCCTGCAGCGCGAGGTCAAGGTAGGAAGCGCGCAGGCACGCGTTCCAGTCCAACCCGAAGGCCGCGAGCAGGCGGTCGATCTCGGCCTGCGCGGCCTGCTCGCCGTCGCGGACGGGCACCTCGATCTCGAAGAAGCTGCCGAGCCCTTCGACATTATCGAGGTGGAGGCGCGTGGAGTCCAGGAGCAGGAGCGTGCGGCGCTTGCGGACGACGGCGAGGACGCCGAGAGCAGCGGTCAGCGCCTCGCGCAACGCCTCGCCGTCTTGAGTGCGAACGAGGCGGTAATCGCTGGCCATGGGGGCGCCGGCCTCGTCTCGTTCGTAGTAGACAAGCTCAGCCTGGAAGCCCGCCGTCTCGCGAAGCTTGAGGCGCCCGCGCCGGACGCGAAAGTAGGTGTCGGTCTGGCGGAGGTTCCCCCAAAGGTCGGCGCCAAGCGCTCTTGCCTTCGTCTCCAGGCTGCGGGGGTCGGGGGCGCGAGCCTTGAATTCGAGGTTGCGCACGCCTCGATTCTACGGGACGCGCCCGGCAGCCTCAGGCGATGCCCGGGAAGCGCCCGCCGGTGCGCGGCTCCGATTCGCCTATCGGCGCGATGTCTACACGGGCGCTGTCGATGCCAACCGTGCCGAGCGGCGTTCCCTCCGCCAATTCCCTGGCGTGCTCGTCGCAGTAGTAGACGGTTACGAGCCAGTGCCCCACTTCCCCCTGCTCCGATGCAATGGCCGGCTGGGGGCAGGCGCGGACGCTGCAGGCGTGGCCGCTGGGATGCATGCAGCGATTCTCGTCGGCCGGGGCTTGCGCCAGGCAGCCGCAAGACGCAGCGTCCGGTTTCAGATCGATTGCGCTTTCAGCCACCGCCGGGCGGCATCGAGGCAGCGCTGAGGCGCTTCCGGCCGGGCATCGATCCACTGGATGCGCGGATCGTCCGGCTTGAACCAAGCGTTCTGGCGGCGGACCAAGCGGTGGTTGGCGTTCTTGTGGCGGCGGACAGCCTCGTCCAGGCTGATGGCGCCGTCCAGGTAAAGGCTCGCTTCCTTGTAGCCGACGCCGCTCCTCACCGGCGCGGCCTCCGCGTAGCCGCTCGCGCGCAGGCTGGCGACCTCTTCCACGAAGCCCGCGGCGTACATCGCGTCGGTCCGGCGGTCCAGCCGCTGGTAGAGCTCGGCCCGCGGCAAGCGGAGCCCGAGGACGAGGACCTCGGCGTCGATCGGGCTCCGGCTTTGACAGGCGGCAAGCGACCGGCCCGTCCGCTCGACGACCTCGATGGCGCGGACGAGGCGGCGCGCATTGCCGGGGTCGAGGCGGGCTGCCGCGTCCGGGTCCGACCGCGCAAGTCGGTCGCGCAGCGCCGCGACGCCCTCCCTTGCCGCCACCGCTTCCAGTTCGGCGCGCAAGGCGGCGTCCGGGGGTACCCGCGGCACCTGCCAGCCTTCGAGCAAGGCCCAGACGTACTGGCCGCTGCCGCCACAGAGGACGGCCAGCTTCCCTCTGGACCATATGTCCTCTAGCGCACCGTGAGCGAGATCCAGGTAGCGGCCAAGGGTCAGCTGGTCACCGGGATCAATGATGTCGAACAGGTGATGTCGGACGCGTGCGCGCATGTCCGGGCCGGGCTTGGCGGTGCCGATATCGAGGCCGCGGTAGACCTGATAAGCATCGGCGTTGACCACCTCCCCGCCAAGCGCCTCGGCGAGGACGGCGGCAGCCTCGCTTTTGCCGGTGCCCGTCGCGCCTACGATGGCGATCAGGGGGCGTTTTCGCCGCGTCACAATCTCGTTATAGCAGGCGCACGGGAGGCGGCATCGCGGCTTGGACGGGCGCGTTTTGGCTTTCGGGCCGTCGTCAGGGGCCGCGCCCGCTGTCCGGCCCCACGGCGGCTGCAGCCCGGACGAGGTCCGCGAAGGACGATGCGACCAGCGACGCTCCTCCCACGAGGCCGCCGTCCACCTCCGGCTGCGACACGATCTCGGCGACGTTGGCGGGGGTGA
>DATMBD010000425.1:0-2970 GCA_035559355.1 Dehalococcoidia bacterium | reverse complement strand
AAGGATCAGTCGCAACAGCTTCCACGACGCCCGCACGCCCGACGCGAAAGATGTCCGCCATGTACTCCCCTTTCTAATTCCTCTTGCTATCTAATGGGCGGGCCAAACCAAATGGAGGTTGAGCACGGCCATCCCCTCACGTCCCAACCTGGTGCAGCTGCAGGCCCGGCACGCGCTCGAAGTGGGCGTCTGTCGAATAGACCTCGTGACCGCCGCGCAACGCGTGGGCGGCTATGACGGCGTCGGGGAGGGGGATGGTTTGCCCCTGGCGCCTCAGGTCGAATAGGAGGCGCGCGGCCAGTAGCCAGCTCTCGACGTCGTCATCGAGGAGCACGGCCGCCTGAAGCTGATCGGCGAGCTCCGTGAAGTCGTCCTCGCTCCGAGCTCCCCTGAGCACTTCAGCGAGGATGATGCCCACGGTCGCGGCTTCCTGATTCAGCACGAGCCGGGCCACCTCCGCCTTCTCAGGAGACTGCTGGGGGCCGAGAGCGGGCACCCACACGGACGTATCGATGATCACCACGTCAGGCACGCTCCTGATGCCGGAATTCGTACCAGTCGTCGAGGTCCAGATTCCAGGTGCCGAGGGAAGCGACCAGCCGCCTGGCACGATCCTGGCGTAGGTATTCGGCCAAAGCCTTGTTAATCGCTCTGCTCAGGCTACGCTCCCCTGTCCTCTTGCTGATGCCTTCGAGGATGCGCGGATCGAGGTCTATAGTCGTACGCATTCTGCATCTCCTGACGCATCATTTTACAGCATCATTCTTATCATCTCAAAGCTGCATCATCTCGACGAAGCGCTGGAAGAGATACATGTTGTCCAAGGGCCCCGGCGACGCCTCCGAGTGGTACTGGATCGTCAGGAGCGGCTCGTTGCGGCCGCGGAGGCCCTCCACGGTGCCATCGTTGAGGTGGACGTGGCTGACTTCCACGCTCGACGGCAGGCCGTCCGCGTCGACGGCGTAGCCGTGGTTTTGAGAGGTGATGTGCACCTGCCCGGTCTCGTTGTCCTTGACGGGGTGGTTCGCCCCCCGGTGCCCGAATTTGAGTTTGTAAGTGCGCGCGCCCAGGGCGATGCCTGTCACCTGATGCCCGAGGCAGATGCCCATTACCGGGACCCTGCCGATGAGGCCCTTGACGGTCTCTACCGCGTAGTCCAGCAGCGCCGGGTCGCCCGGGCCGGGTGAGAGCACGACGCCGTCCGGGTGCAAGGCGAGGATATCGGCGGCGCGCGTTCGGGCTGGCATCGCCATGACGTCGCAGCCGAAGCGCCGCAAAGATCGCATGACGTTGTACTTGACGCCGAGGTCGAGGACGACGACGCGGTGGCGCAACGGCTGCGCGTCCGGCGGCGCGTAGACGCCGGGGGGCGGCCAGGCAAACGGACGCTCCGCCGTCACCGTCGGGACCAGGTCGACGCTGCCGTAGCGAAACGATTCCCGCAGGCGGGCCAGCCCGTCCTCCGGGGAGCCGCCCTGCACCAGGGCGCCCATCATCACCCCAGCGCTGCGCAGGCGCCTCGTCAGCGCCCGCGTGTCGACGCCGCTGAGGCCGGGCACGCCGCGCTCGAGCAGATAGTCGTGCAGCGTGGCGGTCATCAGCCGCTGACTGGGCGCCTCGCAGTGCTCCCTGACGATGAAGGCGCTGACCTGGACGCGCGCCGACTCGTCGTCGCGATCGTTCACGCCGTAGTTACCCTGGATGGGGTAGGTCATGACCAGCATCTGGCCGGCGTAGGAAGGGTCGGTGAGAGCCTCCTGGTAGCCGGTCATGGAGGTGTTGAACACCACTTCGCCGGTGGCTTCCACCGGCGCCCCGAAGGGTTTCCCCGTGAAGACGGTGCCGTCTTCCAGCACGAGGAAGGCAGGGCGGTTGCGTTCAGTCATCCCGGCGCTCCCTCCTGAGCCACTCACGCTTCCATGCCCTGGCCTCGCGCGAGGGCGTACGCGCTGCGAGCGCGCGCCCCTCGGCTGGGCGTCGTCGGAGTGCGGCCGCTTCCGTCTTCACGCCCGCTCTCATACGCCGGCCCTTTCCTGTTCGAACACGACTTGCCCTCCTGATGCGGTCATGATCACCTGTCCCCGGAGCGTCTGGCCGAGAAGGGGTGTGTTCTTGCCCTTCGAAGCCAGCAGCTCCGCCTCCACGGTCCACAGCCGCGTCGGGTCGAAGACCGTAACGTCCCCGGGAGCGCCGGCGCTCAGCGTCCCGATTCCCGGCAGCCTTCTATCGAGTCCCAGGGCGCGGACCGGGCCGATGGTCAGAGCTTCCAGGACGCGCAGGAGTGGAAGCCCCGTTTGCAGGGCGAGCGGCAGGGCCGTCTCCAGGCCGACCATGCCGAAGGCGGCGTTGTCGAATTCGCAGAGCTTTTCCTGAACGGCGTGAGGCGCGTGGTCCGTGGCGATGGCGTCGAGCGTCCCGTCGTGCACGCCCTCGACGCAGGCGGCGACGTCCTCGGGCGCCCGTAGCGGCGGGTACATCTTCGCGTTCGTTTCGTAGGCAAGCGGCGTTCCGCCCTCGTCGCCGGGCCGCCGCATGACCCTCTCGTGGGTCAGGGTCAGGTGGTGAGGCGTCACCTCGGCGGTGACGCGGACGCCCTCCGCCTTGGCGCGCCTGATGAGGTCGACGCCCCCGGCTGTGCTGACGTGGGCGATGTGGACATGAGCGCCGGTCTGGCGGGCGAGGGCGATATCGCGGGCGATGGAGTTTTCCTCGGAAGCGGCGGGAATGCCCTTGAGGCCGAGCCGGGTGGATACCCAGCCCTCGTGCATGACGCCGCCGGCAAGCTGGGGGTCTTCTGGGTGGTCGATGACCGGCAGGCCGAAAGCCGAGGCGTACTCCAGCGCCCGGCGCATGATCGCGGCGTCGCCCACAGGGGAGCCGTCGTCGCTGAAGCCAATGCAGCCGGCCTCGGCCAGCTCGCCCAGTTCGGCGAGGAGCTTGCCCGCGCGCCCCTTGGTCACGCAGCCGATG
>DATMBD010000424.1:0-3198 GCA_035559355.1 Dehalococcoidia bacterium | reverse complement strand
CGCTTGCGGCCGCGAAACCGCCTCGACTTCGGCGACGGCGGCTATGCTCGGCAGCGCTTCGCCTCGGAAGCCGAGGGTAACAACTGCCTCCAGGGAACCGTCGGCGGGCAGCTTGCTGGTCGCGTGGCGCTGGAAGGCCAGCGCCAACTCCTCGGGCTCGATGCCGCAGCCGTCGTCGACGACGCGGACGAGCGAGATGCCGCCTTCGTTCGCCTCGACGCTGACGCGGGTGGCGCCCGCGTCGAGGGCGTTCTCGACGAGCTCTTTGACGATCGAGGCAGGCCGTTCGACGACTTCGCCCGCGGCGATGCGGCTGGCGACTTCAGGCGGGAGGACTCGGATCGGCACGCTGCGCTTATTCTAGCCCGGCCCTGTGTTCAGCCCGCTCGAATCGTTATGTCGATATTTGCCCTCCTGGTGCCGTTTGGCCTGGACGCGCCCTCCGCTTGAGCGCGATCATGGAAACATGACGAACGCTCTCGACGAAAAGACGGAACCAAAGCCCGAACTGCTTCTGGCCAACTGGCAGGGCGAACTGGACAGCGCCGATCTCTATCGCTTCCTCGCCAGCCGGGAGCCTGACGCCCGCCGCGCCGCCCTTCTGCGCGAGATGGCCGATGCCGAGATGCGTCATGCCGCCGTGATGGAGCGAGGTCTCAGAGAGCAGGGCGTGGTCCTGCCGCCGCACCGGACCAGCTTCAAGACCCGCCTCCTCAAGCTCCTCGCCGGGCTGGGCGGGCCGAAGCTGATCTACCCGCTTCTGCAAGGCACCGAGATCTCCGGCACCGCCGAATACGCGGTCCAGGATCCAGGGACCGCCGCCCTCGCGCCCCAGGAGCGTGCCCACGCGCGGACCCTGGCCGAGTTCGCCAGGGAGCCCGCGACCCATGGCGAGCGTTGGCACCGCTCAGCCGGCGGCGGAACGCTCCGCGCTGCCGTCTTCGGCGTCAACGACGGCCTCGTTTCAAACCTCAGCTTGGTCATGGGCTTCGCAGGAGCGAGCGCGAACGCCGATGTGGTGCTTCTGGCTGGCCTCGCGGGCCTGCTTGCCGGGGCCTCGTCCATGGCAGCCGGGGAATACGTGTCCATGAAGGCGCAGCGAGAGCTCCTCGAGCGCCAGATCGAGCTGGAGGCGGCAGAGCTGGCAGTGACGCCGGAAGAGGAACGCGCTGAGCTAGCCCTCATCTACCGCGCCAAGGGCCTCAACCGTGAGGAGGCAGAACGCCTCGCCAGCCGGCTGACGGAGGACCCCGAAATCGCCCTGGACACGCTGGTGCGTGAGGAGCTGGGCCTGGACCCGCAAGAACTGGGCTCTCCAGTGGGAGCGGCGGTCGGTTCCTTCCTGGCCTTCGCTCTCGGCGCCATATTGCCGGTGCTGCCCTACTTCTTCGGAGCATCCACGCTGCACGTTCTCGCCAGCGTCGTCATCGCTGGAGCGGCCCTCTACGGCGTTGGGGCCTTGCTGTCGCTGTTCACCGGCCGGGGCGTGCTGTTCAGCGGCGCCCGTCAGCTCGCGATCGGGGCCGCGGCGGCGGCCATCACCTTCGGCCTCGGCAGCGCTATCGGCGTCTCCACGGGCGGATAAGCGCAAGGAGTCCAAGGGGCGGCGATACGGGCCGCGCGGGAAGACGCGACGGCCGTTGCCGTCGCCCCCTTCTTGGCGGCCCCTAGGCTAGACCCTTTGCGGCGCCGCCCCGACGGCGTCCAGACGCCGCTTCGCCTCGGCGACGACGTCGGCGGGCAGAGGCCCCTTGGCCGCAGCCTCCACGTTTTGGCGCAGGTGCTCCGGGTTCTTCGTCCCGACGATCGTGGTGCTGAGGCCAGGGTGAGACAGGGTGAAGCGCAGCATGAACTCCATACGGCTCATGCCGCCCAGGAGCTCGTCCAGCTTCGCCTCCTCCCAGCGATCCTTCATGGTCTCCGAGGGAACCATGTAGTAGACGCGGCTCCAGTCCACGGGCGCGCCGCGGGCCACGCCGCCGCGGATGATCGTGCCCGCGCCGGCATCGGCGGCGCGCTGGATTACCTCTTCGTGTTCGCGCTGGAGGGCGGAGTACGGGATCTGGAAGGCGTCGAACACTCCCATTTCAATCTGCTCGATCAGGTTCGGCAGCGTGCCCGAGACGCCGATGAAGCGGACCTTGCCCTCCTCCTTGAGCTTCAGGGCCTCCTGAAGGGCGCCTTCGCGCTCGAACTCCTCTTTCGTCAGGCTGCGGTGGAACTGGACGAGGTCCAGATAGTCCGTCTTGAGGAGGCGCAGGCTGTTTTCCACGCCGCGGCGGATGTTCTCCGCCGTGTGGACGTGCTCGCCCTGCTGGCCGCCCGGGACGCAGCCGCACTTCGAAGCGAGATAGTACTCGCTGCGGCGGTGCGAGATGTACTTCCCGATGAGCTCCTCGCTGCGGCCGTAGTCGATCGACGTGTCGATGAAGTTGATGCCGGCGTCGAGGACGGCGTTGAGGACCGCCTCCGCCTCCTTCTCGGTGATCTCCGGCCCACGAGGAGCGCCGCGGAGCTCCATGGCTCCAAATCCCAGCTCCGTGACCTCGAGGCCCGTACGCCCAAGCTTCCGCTTCGCAATCTCCGGCAAGGTTTCCTCCTTCTAGACGAACAAATCGTACCGCACTGCGGCGCCTGGAGCCCGAGCAAAGGGCGCGATCGACTCGAGGCTGCGGGCCCGGCACCGCGCCGAGGCAGCCCGGGAGGGATGAAGGCAGGCGGCTCTTAAGCCCGTTCCTTCTCCTGGTCGTACCAGAGGTTGACGTACTCTTCCGGCGGGGCGCTTGCGGCTACCCACGGCTGATAAAAGCCGGAGTTTCCGAGCCATGGCCAAGCCATCTCGAACACGGTCCAGTTTCCGGGGTAAGAAACCAACCACATGTCCTCCGCGAGGATTTTCTGCCACTCGTGGACGATTTCGATTCGCTTCTTTTCGTCGAACTCGCGGCGGTGCTGGACCATGAGCTCGTGTGCGCGCGGCAAGGGCTGGCCCACCCAGTCGTTGCGCGAACCCGGAGTCCATGCGGACCAGAAAGCGAGGTCCCAATCCGGCCAGCTGCCGAGCGGGTGGTTGCAGCAAATGCCGTCGTACTGGCCCTTGGCCCAGAGGTAGTTGGGCCGGAAATCGGTGTCGTAGATGAGGTTGCTGCGCACCTGCAGCTTGAAGTGGCCCCCTTCCTGAAGCATCTGAGCCATGAC
>DATMBD010000423.1:0-3081 GCA_035559355.1 Dehalococcoidia bacterium | reverse complement strand
CATCGACGCCTTCACGAGCATCGAGTCCTTCTACGACCAGATGCAGTCGATGAAAGACACACTGCGCGCCGCGCCCCGCCTCCCTGGGGCCGGGCCGCTGACTTTCGCCGGCGAACCGGAAGCGGCCTACGAGGCCGATTGCCGCGCCCACGGCATCCCCTACCACCCGTCGATCCTCGCCGGCCTGCGGCGCATGTGCGAGGAGATCGGCATCGAGTACGACCTGGAGTAGAGACGGCAGCAACCGTTGACGGACAAAGGGTGCCCAGCAGCTCCCGGTCCCCGAGTCAGGCCCGTCCGGGGCCCTCGTTTCTGTCCGGCCCCCTGCTCCGCCCTTCCCGCTGCCTCAGCACCTCGTAGAGGACGAGCGCCGTCGCCACCGAGAGGTTGAGGGAATCGACGTAACCGGCCATCGGGATGCGGACGACTTCGTCGCACAGGGCGATCTGCTCCGGCGAGATGCCGGAGCGCTCGTTTCCCGAGACGATGACGACGGGCCTGGACGCGTAGTCGGCCTCTCGATAGTCGGTCTCGCCCGCCGGCGAGGTGCCGATGACGCGGCAGCCGCTGCGGCGCAGCCAGCCGGCAAGCTCAGCCTGCGTGGCGCGGACGATGCGCTGGGTGAAGACGGCGCCGAGCGAGCCGCGCACCGCCACCGGATGATATGGGTCCGTAGAGCGCCCGGAGAGGATGACGCCGTCGCCGCCGATGGCGTCGCAGGTGCGGATGAGGGTGCCGAGGTTGCCGGGATGCTGGATATCGTGCAACGCCAGCCAGCAGCGACGGCTTTCGGTCACGGAGGCGAGCGTCTCCCAGCGTTGGCGCACCACGGCGCCCAGCGACTGCGCTTCTTCCCGGAACGCAAGGCTGTCGAAGACCTCCGGCGTCACCTCCAGCGTCGGCAGGCGCATCTCCGCCAGCGTCTCTGCCAGCCGCGCTTCTTCGGCGTTTAGGCGGCCCGGCGCCAGCACCACCTGCTCGATGACGGCGCCGGTGCGGAGGGCGGCGCGCAGGACCTGAACGCCTTCGACGAAGAAGGCGCCGGCGGCGTCGCGTTCGCGCTTGTCCTTGAGGGCGCGTATGGCCTTGACACGCTCGTTCTGGCGGGAGGAGATGAGCACCGCCGCTCAGCCCTCCGCCTCAGCGACGAAAGGCAGGTTGGGCTCGGACGGACCTGGAGCGCTCACAACCGCGCCAACCGAGGCCTTCAGCGTCCCGCCTTGCTCCATCTCGCCCCAGGCAGCGGGCGGGTTAGCCTCCGTACTTGAAGCCGGTCTCGGCCAGAGTCAGGGGCTCGCCTTCGCGCTGGACGCCTGCTTCGATGACCTCCCCCACGAAGATCGTGTGGTCGCCGATGGCCACCTTCTCCCGCACGCGGCACTCGAACCAGGCGAGGGCATCCTTGAGCACGGGAAGGCCGTTGGGACTGAGCGTGAACTCGATGTCGCCGAATTTGTTGCCGTCCGGCTCCACGTGCTTGAAGAAGGCGCTGGCGATGGCCGTCTGGCCGGTCTCCATGACGTTGATGTTGAAGAGGCCGCTGCGTTCGATCATGCCCGTCGAAGGGGCATCGGCCTTGGCTCCGAGGACAACGAGCGGCGGCTGGAACGAGGCCTGTGTCAGCCAGTTGACGGCCGCGCCGGTCATCTTGTCCCCGTCTTTGACCGTCATCACGAACAGGCCGTAGGGGATCATGCGCAAGGCGGTCTTCTTTGCGGCTTCGTCCATTGAAGAGTCTCCTTCTGACTGCTGGCAGCGGGCAGCGGGGCTGAATCTATACTAGCCCTCGATGAAGCGAGCGGCGAGAGCGGCCGAAGGGCGGGACCCGAACTCAGGCGGAGGCGGCGGGAGCAAGCGAGAGATGGCGGCGGCGCTGCTCGCCTCCGAGCTGGAGCGCCTAGGCCGGGGCGACCTCCGCTACTCGCTCTGCTTCAGCGACACCGCCTGGCGCCGGGCGATGGCCTCCGCGGGCTGCCCGGCGTACACGGCCCGCTTGGCCTCGCCAACGGCGCGGCGAGGGACGCGCGGCAAGCTGGGCATGGCCACGATCTGCCACCTGCGTCACGGCCACCCGGCCGTCGTCTACGTGCGCGTCCACGGCCGCGACTGGCCGGCGATAGCCGAAACCGTCCGCCACGAGGCGCTGCACTTGGCCCGGCCGAGCTACAGCCATCGCCAGGTAGAACAGGCGCTGAGGCGCGGGAAGTCGGAGGCATAGGGAGGGGCGAATCCGGCGACCGCCGGCCGCGTCCTGACTATGACGCCGGGGTCGGGAGACCCCGGCTACGTTTGGGAGCCTCCGGCATGACGCCGGGGTCGGGAGACCCCGGCTACGTGCCGCGACGTCCGCGACTGCGCCGCGCGCGCCATCACCCGCCTGTACGAGGCCAGGCTGCGTCCCCACGGCCTCAGGGCGACGCAGTTCTCAGTCCTGGCCGCCCTGGCGCTGAAGGGACCGACGCCGCAATGGGAGCTGGCCGAGCTCTTGGGCCTGGAGCGCACGACCCTCACGCGCGTGGCTGCGGTGCTGACGCGGAAGGGCCTCTTGGGGTCAGCGCGGCCTAGCGACGGCCGGGAGCGCCGGCTGGAGGTGACGGCGGCGGGGCTCGACAGCCTCGCTCGCGCCCTGCCGGCTTGGCGAGCCGCGCAGGCAGAGGCGGAGCGCCGCCTGCAGACGGGAGCCTGGCGCGTCCTGGCGTTACAGCCTTCTGCGGCCGGGGATCGCCCCGCGACCGCCGCGGCCGAACTGCGCAACTGACGTCGCCCACGAATCCAGAGAGGAGTCGAATAATGCCCAGCACAGTCGTCCTCGCGGTGGGGACCCGCAAAGGCTTGTTCCTGCTCAAGAGCGGCAAGGAACGGTCAACATGGGAGCTCGCGGGGCCGTTTCTCAACGGCCACGAGATCAACCACGCGATCATCGACCCGCGCACCCGCACCCTGTTCGCGACGGCGAACAATCCCTGGTTCGGCAACGCCGTCGCTAGCTCGCCGGACCTGGGAGCGACGTGGCGCGAGGGCCTCCACGCGCCCCGGTTTCCCGAGGAAGCCGGCCGCAGCGTCGAGCGTCTGTGGCGGCTC
>DATMBD010000422.1:0-10902 GCA_035559355.1 Dehalococcoidia bacterium | reverse complement strand
CGCAGTGACGGCCTGGCGGAAGGCGGCACCGGCCGCGGTGGACGCGCCTTTGATCGCAACCGATGAGGGGCTGGAAGCAGTCATCGAGCGGCGCGTCTCGACGCGGCGGTTCAGGAAGGTCCCTTTGAGCCGCAGCGAATTCGACCGCCTGGTTACGACGGCAGAGGCGCCGCTGGAGGCGGACTTTCGCCGCCTGACGAAACTCCAGGCGCTCGTCCACGCCGTGGAAGGGCTTCCGCCGGGCGTCTATGACGTGACCGGCGGCGAGCCAGTCCTCCGCCGGGCGGGGACCTTGCGAAAGGAGGCCGCGCACGCGGCGCTCGACCAGGCAGCGGCCGGGGATGCCGCCGTCGACTTCTATTTCGTCGCCGACCTGGACGCGGTGCTGGACGCTCTCGGCGAACGAGGCTACAGGGCGGCGCAGCTCGAGGGGGGCGTGCGCGGAGGCCTTGTCTACCTGCAGGCGACGGCGCTTGGCCTGGGCGCTACCGGCCTCACGTTCTACGACGACGAGGCGGCGGCCCTGCTGGGTCTGGGCGAAGCGGGGGCTGTGCTGTTCCTGGCGGCGGTTGGCCGTTACGCCACGTAGGACGCGAAGCCCTCAGCAGCGCTTCGTGACACGCTCATTGGTTTGAAGCGCCCGCGCCCACGGCGCTAGCCACGCGGCAGCCTGCTTGTTCGACATAAGTGAGGGGTGGGGGTCTGGCAGGAGCGGAGGGACTCGAACCCCCAACCTGCGGTTTTGGAGACCGCTGCTCTGCCAGTTGAGCTACGCTCCTGCGTATGGCCCGGGAGGGCCCCGGTCAGGGACCGCTGGCACCACTTCGAGGGAGGTTTGGTGGAGATAGGCGGGCTCGAACCGCCAACCTCTGCGATGCGAACGCAGCGCTCTCCCAGTTGAGCTATATCCCCACCGACTCGTCGATTATAGCAAACGGGCGCCGGCCGGCGGCCCTCGATCACTTCCCCCGCTCACGCGGCCACGTCAGGCTGGCCCCGTGTCGCCGGCCTACAATGCATCTGCCCTAACAGGACGCTGGGTGGCCAGCCTCACCAGCGACAGGCCAAAGGGGGAAACATGGGCAACCTGATTTACATCGCCAACTCATCCCTGGACGGTTATACCGCGGACGAGGCGGGCAATTTCGATTGGACGGAGCCGACGCCGGAAGTGCACGCCTTCATCAACGACCTCGTCCGCAGCATCGGCACCCACCTCTACGGGCGCCGCATGTACGAAACGATGGCAGTCTGGGAGACCGAACCCAGCTTCGCCGAACAGTCTCCCGTCACGGCGGACTTCGCTCGCATCTGGCAGGCCACCGACAAGGTCGTCTACTCCCGGACGCTGAAGGAGGTCTGGACCGGGCGAACGCGGCTCGAGCGTGATTTCGACCCGCAAGCCGTGCGGGAACTCAAGTCGCGGACAAGTCGAGACCTGCTCGTGGCGGGGGCGGAGCTTGCCGCGGCCGCCTTCGAGGCCGGCCTCGTGGATGAGTGCGGATTGATACTGGTGCCGTGGCTCATCGGCGGCGGCAAGCGGGCTTTGCCCCAAGGCTTGCGGGCGCCGCTGCAGCTCGTCGACCAGCGAAGTTTCGCCAGCGGCGCCGTCTACGTCCGCTACCGCTTGCAGAGCCCGGGTTGAGGCCCGTCCTATTAGGAACCGTTTGTATATCGTCGAGGAGCCGCGCGAGATCGCTTTTAGCCCTGTTGGCGGCAGCTTTAGTCTGAGAGTCGATAGACTCGGTCGCCTTCCCGGCAGCGCTGCGCGACCTTCACGCCAATGGAAGCGCCGGGACCAGCCTCGGCGATGCTCTCGTGCTCGAGCTGCATCGACTCAACCGTCTGTTCGAAGTCGGTCGTGTGGCCCTGGACGCGGATCCTGTCGCCCACACGCAGCGGTCCTGTAAGGGAGACGCCGGCGACGCCGATGTGGGCGAAGTAGTGGTCGACCGTGCCGATGAGTTCTTCCGCCATTGCCGCCTCCTGCGGGTGATGAGGCGAACATTGTGTCGCAGCCGCAAGAGGCCGTAAAGGCGCGGGGCCGGGGGCGGGCTGCCTTTTATCTGGCGGACGGCGAGGGGCGTCGCGGCCGCCTTGACGGGCGGCGCTGCCGGGTCCTCGAGGCGGCGGGCTGAAACTCGATGCCCGGTGGGACTTCCACAATCATGCGGCCGGACTCGATTTCGACGCGCTTGACGACGTCGTCGAGGGCGGGCAGGAGGAGTTCGCCGCGCTCTCCGCGAACGACGTAGACGTCGTTGGAGCCCGTCGCCAGCACGTCCTCCACCTCGCCGAGGGCCTCCCCGGACTCGGTCTCGACCCGCAAGCCGATGATGTCATGAACGTAGTAGAGGCCTTCCGCCTCGATGCGGAAGGGTTCGGCGGCGTAAAGGCGCTTGGCGCGAAGGGCCTCGGCGTCGTTACGGGAATCGACGCCGAGGAGCTTGACGATCAGGGAGGCTCCCTGAGGGCGGCTGCGCTCGACGACGTAGGGCCGCCCGTCGAGCCAGAGGCGGCTCCCGGGGGCGAAGCGCTCCGAGAAGTCGGTGGCGGGCTCCACCTTGACCTCGCCGCGGACGCCGTGGGGAGTGAGGACGCGCCCAACCGTCACAGCCTTGCGCGGGTCCAGAGGGCTGCTCATGGCTCAGCCAGGGTGCGAAGCGATAGGACCGAGGCTCCGCCTCTCGCGCGGATCAGTCGCCGATGTCGAGGACGGCGCGCGTCTCCTGCCGGGCGGAGGCGACTTTCAGCAGGGCGCGCATCGACTCCGCAACGCGGCCGCCGCGACCGATGACTTTGCCCATGTCCGATTCCGCGACCTCCAGGTGGATGACGTGGCGGTTGCCGTCCCACTCCTCCGTCACTTCGACTTCGTCTGGGTTCTCGACGAGGCCTTTGGCGATGTATTCGATGAGTTCCTTCATCAGGCCTCAGCCGTCTCTTCTTTAGGCAGCGCTTCCGCGGCGGCCTGAGGCGCCCCTGCGGCCGCAGGCGCAGGAGCGGCCTTGGCCTCCGCCTTTTGCTTCGGCGCGGGGAACACGGGCGCGTCCAGAATGCCCTTCTTGGCGAGGAGCTTGTGCATGCGCTCGCTCGGCTGGGCGCCCTTGCGGAGCCAGTCGCGCGCCTTGTCTTCATCCAGCTCGAACGTCATTGGCTCCGTGCGCGGGTTGTAGTAGCCGATGACTTCGAGGTAGGCGCCGTCGCGCGGGGCGCGCGCGTCCGCGACGACGACGCGGTAGCTGGGCTGCTTTTTCTTGCCTACCCGTGCCAGCCTGATCTTGAGCAAATTGGCCCTCCTTCCGGCCCTCAGCGAATCCCCAGCAGTCTGGCTGTCCGGCCGGAAGCCATCGCCTGCATGATCTTCTTCGCTTCTTTCCACTGTTTCAGCAGCTGATTGACGTCGGCGGGGGTGGTGCCGCTGCCCGCGGCGATCCGGCGCCTGCGGCTGCCGTTGATGATGTCCGGGTTGCGCCTCTCGGCGGGAGTCATCGAAAGGACGATGGCCTCCATGCGCTTGAAGAACGTATCGTCTAGCTGCGTTGCCTGCAACTGGCGCTTTATCCCGCCCAGCCCCGGGATCATGCCGATGATGTCGCCCAGGGGTCCCATGCTGCGCACGCGCTGCATCTGAGCCACGAAGTCGTTCAGGTCCAGCTGGTTGAGCTTGGCCTTCTTGCCGAAGGCCTGGACGTCTTCCTGCGGGATCGCTTGCTGCGCGCGCTCGATCAGGGTAAGCACGTCGCCCATGCCCAGAATGCGCTGCGCGAAGCGGTCCGGATGGAACGCCTCCAACGCATCGGCGCGCTCGCCCGTGCCCACGAACTTGATCGGCAGGCCGGTGATGGCGCGGATGGAGAGCGCGGCCCCGCCGCGGGCATCGCCGTCCAGCTTCGTAAGGACGAAGCCGGTGATCGGCGTTGCGTTGCGGAACTCCTCCGCCACGTGCACGGCCTCCTGGCCGGTCATGGCGTCCACGACGAGGAGGGTTTCGTGCGGCGCGAAGCTGGACTCCAGCTGCTTGATCTCGTCGATGACGTCCTCGTCCAGCTGGACATAGCCCGGAGAGTCGACGATGAGCGCGGTCGCGTTCGTCCGGCGCGCCTCGGCGAGAGCTTGGCGGCCGAGCGTCTCGAGGTCGGCCGGATCGCCGGCAAAGACCGGCACGTCATACTGGCGGCCGAGGGTTTGCAGCTGCTGAGCGCCCGCGACGCGATAAGGGTCGGCGGAGACGAGCAGCGGCTTGCCGCCGGACTTGCGCAGATGCAGGGCCAGCTTGGCCGCGAAGGTCGTCTTGCCGGCGCCCTTCAGGCCGAGGAGGAGCACGACGGTCGGGGGCTGCGGCGCGGCCGCCAAGCCTGCCTGGCTTCCGCCGAGCGTGTTCGTGAGCTCTTCATTGACGATCTTGATCACCTGCTGCGGGCCGGTGAGCGACTGCAGGACCTCGGCGCCGGCCGCTCGCTGGCGGATGGCGGCGATGAACTCACGGACGACGCGGAAGTTCACGTCCGCCTCGAGCAGGGCTACGCGCACCTCGCGCAGGGCCTCATCGAGGTCCTTTTCGCTGATCGTGCCGTGGCTGGACAGGCGGCTGAAAACGCGCTGGAGTTTTTCGCTGAGCGCGTCAAACATAAGCACTTCGATTATACAGAGCGCCTGGCCGGAAATGGGGCCTGCGCCGTTGCGAGCGCGACTTCGTCTTGCTGGGAGGGCGCGAGCCTTCGCGTTCGCAGCGTCCCGCCGCGGCTCGAGGGCCGCGGCTTCGGCGCCGAACGCGGGATTCGCGCCGTATGGGAATTTCGACGCCCTGGCGGCGGGAGATCAGGATGATGGCGGCGAGGAAGCCTTGTCCCGGACCCGCCGCGCTCGCCGCGAAGCGAGCGGAGGCGGCGGGCCGGGAGCAGAGTCTGTTGGCTACGCCGCCTTGGGCTGCTCTGTCTCCGGTTGGCTGGATCGCATGGTCTCGATCCAGGCGAGGGTCGATTGACGGTATGCCTGGCAGGCGGGGCAGCGGCAGACCAGCTTGCTACGCGCCTTTGCTTGCGTGTCCTTGGCTTCGTAAAGCGCTTGAAGGAGCGCGAGCTGGTTTTCGACCACCTTCGTGGCCTCGCTGATGATGTCGTACTTCTTGCGCGTCGCCATCTTGGCTACCCTCCCTGCCGGCTTTCATCTGCCTGCAAGGGAAGTGTCGGCGGGATTAGCAGAAACTGAAACGGGCCGAATGGCCTGTTCTCCCGGGTGCATCCAGCCGGTCGGTGGAGAGCTGCTCGAGCGGGGCTTTCGGCTACTCCCGGCTCCCGAGGTCCACGGTCACGTAGAGGAAGCCCGACTGCTTCAGCGCGTCAACGGCCGCGCGCCTACCTTCTGGCGACACCAGCCTCGCGAGGCCGCTGGCGTTCGATTCGATGCGGGCCACGTCGCCGTGCGCGGCGATTGCGGGGTCGACGATGCCGAGGCTTCGCAGCGCTGACGCAGGGTCGTCTGCTCGCGACGCCGGACCGGCGGCGCGAAAGAGGGCGTCGTTCATGCTGCCGGAGCGAAAGCCGGCGAGGTCGAGAGTGACGTGGCGGAACCCGAGGCGGCGAAAATGCTCGACGACTGCGTGGCGGCGGCCTCCGCTCATGAGGATGGCCATTCCGCTTTCGTCCAGCTCGATGCGGGCGAGGGTGCCGTGATGGCGCACGCGCAACTGCCGCAGGCCGAGGGAGCGGAGGAAGGCTTCGGCCGCTTCCACCTGATCCAGGGCTTCGATGGTGACGGGCGAGCCGTAAGGGATGCGGGAGGAGAGACAGGCCATGGCCGGTTTGTCCCATGTGGGGAGGCCCCGTTCGCGGGAGAGGATGCGGATCTCCTCCTTGGTGAGCCCGGCTTCGACGAGGGGGCTGCGAACGCCGTGCTCGGCCGCGGCGCGGCGGCCTGGCCTGTAGTCGCCGACGTCATCGGCGTTACAGCCGTCGACGACGTAGTCGTAGCCGTCGATTTGGGTCAGCTTGCCGAGGAGCGTGTAGAGTTCGTCCTTGCAGTAGAAGCAGCGCTCGGGTGAGTTCTCCACGTAGCCGGGCCGATCCATTTCGTGGGTTTCGATCAGGCGGTGGGGAATCCCGATGCGGAGAGCAAGCTCCTCCGCCTCGCGGACCTCGGAAGCCGGCACGGAGGGGGAGACGCCCGTGACCGCCAGCGCGCGATGGCCGAGGGCATCGAACGCGGCGGCGGCGACGTAGGTGCTGTCCACGCCGCCTGAAAAAGCGACAACCGTCGAGCCCATCTCCCGAAGCAGGGAAAGGAGGCGTTCGCGCTTGCGGAGGAGGTCGGCATCCACGTTTGTCAATATAGCATTGGCCGCTTCGGGGCACGGCGGAGCCGCGGCTTTGGCTGTCCCCCCGCTCGGCCTAGCCTGCGGAAGGACGGGCGCTACTTCTGGAGGTGGTACGGCACTTCCACGATAACGGTGTTGGGGCGCTTGCTGAGAGCGCTCTTCAGGCGCGGCGAGAGCTGGTTGTGGAGGAAGCGCTGCCACCAGTGCCGGGTCACGAACTCAGGTAGGACGACCGTGACGACGTCGTTGCGGTTCGTCCGGTCCATACCCTCGATGTAGGCCATGAGGGGCTCGATTAGGGACCGGTAGGGCGACTCCACAATCGCGAGGGGCACGTCCGGTATCGAAGCTTCCCAGGCGCGGCGAAACTCTTCGGCGGACTCCCGGTCTTCGGTGACGTGGACGGCGACGGTGTTGGGCGAAAGATTGCGGGCATAGGCGAGCGTGCGCAAGACGGCGCGGTCGATGCCCTCGACAGGGACGATGACGGTCAGCGAGCGCCCGGCCGAAACGCCGTAGAAGTGCTCGGCGACGTTGCGGGCGTCCGCGAGGCCGCGGCCCAGCTGCGCTTCCGCGTCGGCGTAGTGCTGGCGGATGCGCCAAAGGAGCAGGCAGAGCGCGCCCATGAAAGCCATGGACAGCCAGGCGCCGTCCAAGAACTTGGTTGCGCCGATGATTACGGCGACGACGCCCGTGGCGGCCGCGCCGATCGCGTTTACCAGCGCGGCGCTTCGCCAGCCCGAGCCCTTCGTCCGCCGCCAGTGGATCACCATGCCGGCCTGCGAGAGCGTGAACGCCGTGAAGACGCCGAAGGCGTACAGCGGGATGAGGGCGTGAGTCTCGGCCGAGAAGGCGATCAGCAGCGCCGACGAGAGCACCCCCACGACGATGATGCCGTTCGAGAAGGCCAGGCGCTCGCCTCGGAACGAGAACTGCTTGGGCATGACGCCGTCCTGGGCCATAACCGACGCAGCTGCAGGCAGGCCGGCGAAGCTGGTATTAGCCGCCAGAATGAGGATCATGGCCGTCGCGACCTGGACGAGGTAGAAGAGGGGCGAATCAGCCCCGAACACCGTCTGGGCGATCTGGGCCACGACAGTCGTCGTCTCCGAGGGCACGATCTCGAACTCGCGGGCGAAGAAGGCGGTGCCCAGGAAGAAAGTCGAGAGGATCGCCGCCATCCAGACGAGGGTGATGCCGGCGTTCTTGGCCTCCGGCGGCTTGAAGTAGGGCACGCCGTTGGCCATGGCTTCGACGCCGGTGAGGGCGGCGCACCCCGAAGCAAATGCCCTGAGGATGATGAAGACGGTTAGCCCGTGCGTGCCGGCTTCCACGGGATTGGCGACCTCCGGCGCTCGGAGGTCATCCCCGAGCGCCAGCCGCACCGCCCCGGTGAGGAGCATGGCGCCAAACGTGAATATGAAGAAGTACGTGGGAATGGCGAAGATGGTGCCGGACTCGCGGACGCCGCGGAGGTTCCCCAGCGTCAGCAGGGCCACGAATCCCACTGCGATTTCGATGCGGGCATCGTGCAGCTCCGGGATGGCGGAGGTGATGGCGGCGACGCCCGCGGCCGTCGAGACGGCGACCGTGAGCACGTAATCGACAAACAGCGAGGAGCCCGCGAGGATGCTAGCCCTCCAGCCGAGGTTGTCTTTCGCGACGATGTACGCGCCGCCGCCGTTGGGATAGGCGCGGATCGTCTGACGATAGGACGTGACGACGATCACGGCGAGCACGGCAATCGCCAGCGCGATCCAGACCGAATTCACCAGGGCTCCGGTGCCGGCCAAGATGAGGATCAGGAGGATCTCCTCCGTCGCGTAAGCCGAAGACGAGAGGTTGTCGGAGGAGAAGATCGCCAGGCCCTTTAGCTTGCTCAGCCGTTCGTGGGGCAGTTCGGCGGTAGCCAGCGGCCGGCCAATGAGGAAGTGGCGCACGTCGGCCCAGGCGCGGCCCAGGGCTGTTCTTGGGCGGAGGGCCGCGGCCGTCGCCTCGAACTCGCCTTCGCCCACCCGGCGCAGCTTGCGCTCACCGATGCGCGGAAGACGAATGTGGCGGGTGCCCGGTTTGCTGCCGCGGACGGTCTCGTGCAGTTGGGGTTCGGGTGCGGCGCCCGGTCTGCGCCTCTGCAGGCGCACAACCTGACGGCTGTCATCGTCTGCGTTCAGAGCGCGGTTTTCGTCCTCGTGCTCGGTAGCGTCCAAACCGCCGACCTTCCTGCCCTTGAATGATAGGGCAGGAAGTCGTCTTGAATCGAATTCGAGCCGAGGGGACTCAGGCCCCAAGATGGACGGGCGGTGCGTCGCCCGGCGCCCGGCTCGTCTACATGGGCAGGCCCTTCAGCCCCTGCATGCCCTTGATGGCCGAGATCTCGCCGCAGTGGCCGAAAGCGTGGTGGATGAAGACGGTCTGGAGGCGCTGGCCGAGGGTAGCTATCGGCCCTCGCACCCATTCCACCTCCCTATCCAGGTCGGCAGCTGTGGCGCTGCTGAGGTAGCGGCGGATGCTGTCCTCGACGGCGAGCCGGTACTCGTTGAAAGGAGCCAGCCGCAGCCGCCACCCGTCGCGTACCCAGATGTCGGCTCGGTTGACGGGGATTCCGGTCCTTCCGGCCCACCCGGACTCGTGCAGGGACTTGCCGCCGAGGACCTTGCCGTTGAAGAGGAGGTCCTGGCCGGTCACGAAGTGGGCAAGCAGCTGGGCGATGGTGTTGGCGTTGCCTCCCGGGTGCCAGTGGGCAACTTCGTCGTCGACGTCCTCGACGGCGATGGCCTGCATGCGGAAGAGCGCTTCCGCGGACTGTCGGACGAACTCCATGACATCCAAGATGGCCTTCCTCCCTGCGCCTTCCAAACGGCGAAGCGTGAGTCGAGCCGCGGTGCGCCGCGGCTGCCCGCCCCCGAAGCTTACAGCACGCGCCTCGCAGGCGGGTGACGTCTCGGGCGCCGGAGTGCTCGGGCTTCGGGTCTGGGAGGCGGCTCGATAGAATAAAGACGAACGCGCCGGCGTTGGCGGCGCATTGCGGGCCGGGATGGCGAAATTGGCAAACGCAGCGGACTTAAAATCCGCCGCCCGCGAGGGCTTGGGGGTTCGAAGCCCCCTCCCGGCACCACGATTTCCGGTCTGGCTTGCGCGGGCGTATTCGACTGACGGCCTCCCGGGCATCGAGTTCCTCGCTCGACATCTCGACTGACTGCCCGACTTCCAGGGCAACAGCCGTGGTTAAACGGCTCATCAGCAGAATCTGAGTTCAGGAGAGTGTTTGACGGGTGGCGCTTGGCGCCTCAAGCAGCCGCGATCGGCTGCGTAGTCGGCCTTACGGCTATTGCTATCATTTGCCGGAAAAGCGAGCGCGGGGAGGGCGGAAAGGCGGGCCGGATTTGAAAATCGTCGGTCACCAGACGCACGTGGTGCGCGTCACCTATGAGGAGACGGTGCGCGGGACGCACGTGGTCCTGCGCCTGCGGACCGACGACGGCATCGAGGGCATCAGTTACGTGAGCCGGATCGCGGCCGACAGCCTGCGGCTGGTGGTGCTGATGATCGAAAGCCGCGTGCAACAGGTCATCGGTCAGGATCCCATGGCCACGGAGGCGCTGTACGAGCGGTTGTTCCGCAATGCCTCCGGCCTGGAGCTGAGGGCCGCCAGCGCTATCGATGTCGCCCTCTGGGATATCAGGGGGAAAGCGCTTGGGCAGCCGGTTTACAAGCTCCTCGGCGGCTTCCGCGATCGTGTCCCCGTGTCGGCGAACTGGGGCATGCAGTTCGGCGCCACCGCAGAAGGCCTTGCCAAGGCTCGCGAGTTGGTCGGCCGCGGCTTCGCCGGCCTCAAGTTCCAGGTCGGCGCGCTGACGCCGGACGAGGCCGTCCGACAGTTTCGGGCCCTGCGGCAGGAGATCGGCTCAGACGTCAAGCTCATCGTAGACGCCAACCAGCGTTGGTCCTTCAAGCAAGCGCTGGTCATGGGCCGCGCGATCGCCGAATACGACCCCTACTGGATCGAAGACCCCCTCGTCCACTGGGACTACGCGGGCCTGCGCCAGGTGCGCGAGGCGTTGCCCTGCCAGATCACCTGCGGAGAGGTCTTCACCACCCTCCAGCAGCATCGCTGGCTGATGGAGCAGCGTTCGTGCGACATCGTCATGATCGACATGGACTTCGGCCTCACCGGCTTCGTCAAGGTGGCGCACCTGGCGGAGGCGCATGGCTTGCCGGTCCACAATCACCTCGCCTCCGAGATCCTGGCGCACGCCATCGCCGCCGTGCCCAACGGCCTCATCCTCGGCTTCTACCCTTGGGCGCAACCGCTGTTCAAGGAGCCGGCGCGGATCGAGAACGGGGAGTACGTCTTGTCCGACAAGCCGGGGCTGGGTCTGGAACTGGATGAAGACGCTCTGAAGCGGTTCGAGTTCGGCGGCTAGGCCCTATTTCCTGACGCAAACGCCGCGGCATCGCAGCGCGAGGGTCGCGCTGGCGTCGCCTCGCCTTACGCGCGCCCTTCGGGCCGCGGTGAAGCAAATCCGCGGCCTGAACCGAAGTTCCTGACGGCCTTCGCGGCGCCTGCGGCGATGGGGCCGTTCGTG
>DATMBD010000421.1:0-2945 GCA_035559355.1 Dehalococcoidia bacterium | reverse complement strand
CGCGAGCTTGCCCTACTCTGCCGTCTCGCGACTGCTCGAAAGCGCCGCGGGAGGCGACCTCGAGTCCACGCGGCTGGCGCCCTTCGCAGCGGAACTCGCGATCCTGGCTCCAGGCATGGTGAAGCTGGTTCCGGGCGACGTGCCTAAGCAAGCGCCGGGAGACATTTCCCCGGATTGGGATCGGCGTCGCGCGCTCGACACGCTGGCGAGGTGTGTGCGCGCGCTCTGCGAAGAGCAGCCAACCGTCCTGGCGTTCGACGACTTGCACTGGGCCGATGCGTCCAGCCTGGAAGCGATCCTCCGGTTAGCGAGAGAGGCCGCGCCAGGCTGCATGCTGCTCCTCACCTACCGTGATGATGAGCGGACGGCCTCATTGGACTCCCTGCTGGCCGCCCTCGACAGGGAGCGCCTCGGCGCAGAGGTCAGCCTGCGCCGCCTCACCCTGGACGAGGTTGACCGCATGCTGAAGGCCACGCTTGGCAGCGAGCGCTCCACGCGCGCTGACATCCTGCATGTCATCCATCGGCTGACCGGAGGCAATCCCTTCTTCGTCGAGGAAGTCCTGCGATCAATCCTTGACGCCGCGGGCAGCATCGAAGGCCTCGATGCGCTCCGGCTGACCGAGATCGACGTACCCCGCGGCGTGCACGAGGCGATGCGCCGCCGTTCCCGGGACCTTTCGGCAGACGCCAAGCAAGTCCTCTCCCTGGCCGCCGTCGCCGGCGCGCGCTTCGAGCTCTCCCTTCTCCAAGAGCTATTGGGCCGCAGCGAACAGAGTCTTGTTGCCCTCCTCAAGGAGCTCGTGGCCGCTCAGCTCGTCGTAGAGGAGACGCCGAACGCGTTCGCCTTCCGCCACGCTCTGACTCGGGAAGCTGTCCGTTCGCAGCTGCTCCACCATGAACGGCGGCTGCTCAGCAAGCAGATCGCCGAGACGCTGGAACGCGCGCGTGAGGGCGATGCGGACCTCCGCCTCAGCGACCTCGCGATGCATTATTACGAGGCGGAGGACTGGGAGAAGGCGTTCGAATACTCCAGGCGCTCGGGCGAGCGAGCGATGGCCCTGTATGCGCCAGCGGAGGCGCTCGCTCACCTCACACGCGCCATCCACTGCGCGGACCGGCTTGGTGGCATCGACTGCTCCGAGGTCTACCGGCTGCGCGGCGCTGCCCATGAAGCGGTGGGTGAGCTGGAAGCAGCCCGTTTGGACTACGAGGAAGCGGCGATCCGAGCAGAAGCCGCCGGGAACTCTCGCGTGCGCTGGCGCGTCTTGCTCAACCTCGGGCTCCTATGGGCATCGCGAGACTACGCGAAGTCTGAGCCCTACTACCGCGAGGCGTTGGAGCTGGCGCGCGCTTTGGGCGAGCCGGCGGCGATCGCGCACAGCCTCAACCGGCTCGGAAACTGGCACTCGAATGTCGGGGACGCGGACAGGGCGTTGGAGCTAAGCGAGGAGGCGCTGGCTATCTTCCGCGCCAACGGCGATCTGCTCGGAACAGCGCAAACCCTCGATCTACTGGGCATGACATGCGTACAGGCCATGCGCTTCGGGGCCGCCTTGTCCTATTACCGGGAAGCGATCGCCCTGCTGGAGCGATTGGACGACAAGACAACGCTTGCCTCGGCTCTCGCCTCCATCCAGATCGGCGCTGGGACCTATCAAACGGACATGGTGGCGCCCGCGCTTTCGCTCGCCGAAGGCGCTGCCTTCGGCGAGCGCGCCCTGACCCTTGCGCGACAAATGGGCGCGAAGAGCGCTGAGTCGTACGCCCTCTGGCAGTTGGCGTTTTCGCTGGGCCCCCAAGGCGAATACGCTCGCGCGTTGGAGTGCGCGGAGGAAGCCGTCCGCATCGCCCGCGAGATCGGCCACGTGCAATGGGAGATCGCTGCCGAGTGCTCTTTCGGCGCAGTGCTGACCGATATTCTGGCCACCGATATGTCGCAAGTGCACCTGCGACGCGCGCTCCAACTTGCGCGAGAGATGGCCTCAAACGGGTGGATTGCCCAGGCCACCGCCCTCCTCGTGGAGGCCTTGGTGGCAGGCCGCGACGTCGAATCGGCCATCGACCTGTACATGCCCGGCGCGCCCGAACAGCCAGGGGCCTTCGGCACACGACAGCTGTATGCCGCCGGCGCGGAGGCAGTGCTGGCTAGCGGGGATCCCAGCCGCGCCTTGGCCATGGCCAAAGCCCTCGAGGCGGCAACCGAGGTTCCGGGGCCAGGGCAGCCCGTCGCCCGACTGCGGCGGCTGCAGGGGCGTGCTCTAATGGCCATAGGCCAGCCGGAAGAGGCGATTGCACTCCTGGCGGAGGCAGCGAAGGCGGCCCGCGCTCATGGTCAGCTTTCGCACGCGTGGAGGGCGGATGCGGAGCTGGCGCAGGCGCTGCTCCTTTCCGGCCGGCGCGAAGCCGCGAAAGAGGCTGGGACGAACGCAATCGCCCTGCTGGACTCGCTCGCCGTCAAGATACCTGCCGGGCGACTTCGCGACGGCTTCCTGGAGAAGGCGATGCAGCACCTGCCGGCGGCACTTCGCCGACGCCCTCAGGACCTGGCTGCCGGCCCGCTTACCGGCCGGGAGGCGGAGGTCGCTGCCCTCGTCGCCAGGGGCCTCACCAACCGCCGCATTGCCGAAATCCTCGTGCTCAGCAGCCGAACGGTGGAGACGCACGTCGCCAACGCAATGGCGAAGCTTGGCCTCGACAGCCGTTCTCAACTTGCCGCCTGGGCGGTCGAGCACGGCCTTCAAGCGCCTCCTCTTTAGTACCGGCTTCGAAATTCCGTAGTCCGAAGCCTCCGGATCTCCGTAGTCCTACGGATAAGCGCGCTCGCGTTCAGCGGCAGACTCCCTGGCAACAAAGAAGCCAAGGAGGTCTGCCTAGCGAGGTCTGCACAGGATTCCAAAAAGGCAAACGTGACAAAGCTTTGAGAAAGGAAACGAAAATGACGAG
>DATMBD010000420.1:0-2827 GCA_035559355.1 Dehalococcoidia bacterium | reverse complement strand
CCGTGTTCCCGCAGAGCGGCCACTGCATCAACCTGGAGGAGCCGGCCCTGTTCAACCGCCTCTGCCTCGACTTCCTCCACGCCGTCGAGGCCGGACGCTGGGCGTGAAGGGGGAGGGCAGAGGGCAGAGTGCAAAGTGCATGGAGGAGAGGGCAGAGGGCAAGGCGCGTTGCCTATCTTCCAGTCTGCCGGCTTACCTGTCTGCCCGTATGCCCGTCTGCCCGTTTGCTTGAGGAGCCGCCATGAAACGCAGCATGCACCGCATCCTTACCACCCACACCGGCAGCCTGCCGCGCCCACCGGACGTGATCGAGATGATCCAGGCCGAACGGCGCGATGAGGCGGCTTTCAGAGCTCGCATCCGCGAAGCCGTCGCCGAGTGCGTCCGCAAGCAGGCGGAAGCCGGGATCGACGTCGTCAGCGATGGCGAGATGGGCAAGCCGAGCTTCATCCACTATGTCCGCGAGCGCATCGCCGGCTTCGAGGGTATGACATCCCAGTTCTCTGGCCTCAACTTCGATGAGGAGTTCCCCGGTTACCGGGAGTGGCGCTCACGCGGGCGGGGAACGGGCAATCCTTTCGCCTCCCGCCCGGTCTGCGTCGGACCGCTGGCCTGGAAAGACAAGGCGGCGCTGCAGCGAGACGTCGATAACCTGAAGGCAGCGCTGGAGGGAGTGCGGGTCGAGGAGGCGTTCGTGCCCTGCGCGTCCGTCGGCATCATCGCCCAGCGCATCTCGAACGACTACTACCCGACGTATGAGGCGTACGTGCAGGCGATCGCGGAGGTCATGCGCGACGAGTACCACGCCGTGGCCGAAGCTGGCCTCATCGTCCAGATCGACGCGCCGGAGATGTGCATCGACCGCGCGATGCCGGAGTTCCGCGACAAGCCGATTTCCGAGTTCCACAAACGCCAGCGGCTGTGGGTGGAGGCGCTGAACTACGCGCTGGCAGGCATCCCGGAGGAGCAGGTCAGGTTTCACGTCTGCTGGGGCAACGGCGAAGGTCCCCATACGCGAGACGTGCCCCTGCGCGACATCGTCGACGTCGTGCTCGAGTTGCGCGCCGGCGCCTATTCCGTGGAAGCCTCCAACCCCCGCCATGCGCACGAATGGAAGGTGTGGCAGGACGTGAAGCTGCCGGATGGCAAAATCCTCATCCCCGGCGTCATCGACTCCGTGACCAACTTCGTCGAGCACCCGGAGCTTGTCGCCGATCGCATCCTCACCTACGCCCGCATCGTCGGCCGCGAGAACGTGATCGCGGGGACGGACTGCGGCTTCGGTACGTCGGCCGTGGCCGAGAACGTCTACCCGCCGATCGTCTGGGCGAAGCTGCAGTCGCTGGCGGAAGGCGCCCGCCTAGCCAGCAAGCAGCTCTGGAGCTGACGCCAAACGGACGGCCGGGCGGTTACGTTCGGGGAGGGCGCTCTACCCGACGAGCTGCGCCCGCAGGTGGCCAGCCGGGTCCTTGGGCCGGTTTTCCGGCAAAGGCTTGCGCTCCTCGTCCGGCTCCACTTTCAGCGCCACCATGACCGGGCCCTCTTGGGCCAGGACGCCGGGCAGACGCTCGCGG
Source organism: Dehalococcoidia bacterium (assembly GCA_035559355.1). Lineage (GTDB taxonomy): Bacteria > Chloroflexota > Dehalococcoidia > DSTF01 > WHTK01 > WHTK01. The sequence goes on along the minus strand of DATMBD010000420.1, from coordinate 1,253 downwards.
AAGACGCCCAGGTCGTCGAACTCGTACGCGGCCGCGTAACCGGCGCCAAGGGCCATCGCCGCGAAGTCCACCTTGTCGGCCGCCGGAATCGGCTGGTGGCCGGAGGTCTCGTAGACGCCGTTGACGAGGACGAAGTGGTAGAAGTTGCGCGCCCCAGAGCCGGCGATCGTCGCCAGCCCGCCGAGCTGCATGAGCAGGCTGCCGTCACCGTCGATGACGAAGACCTTGCGCTCCGGCCGCGCCAGGGCGATGCCCAACCCCAGCGCCGCCGCCGCGCCCATGCAGCCGCGGTTGTCCAGGTTGAGGGCCGGAGCGCCGCCGGCCGCGTACCAGTCCGGGATCGCCCGCATGGTGGCAATGCTGACGGCATCGCCTTTGGCGGCGGCGAGCACTTCGAGGACTTGGGCGCGGTCCATAAGAGGCCTCAAACGCTGGGCGCGCCCAGCAGGACGGCTACCGGCCGGCGCTCCTCACGGCTGCGCCGCCAAGCTCTCTCCAGAACCGGTATGTCGGACTCGAAGTCGAGGCGATAGAAGGCCACGCCCATCGCCTGCAGCACCGGCTCCATGAAGCGCACACCCGTGGCCGGGTCTTCCTCGACCGGCCGCGAGACGTCGCGGCCGTACTGGCCCACGAGCAGCAGGGTCGGCACGCGCATGTCGATGCCGATGCCGCGCAAGGCGTTCATGGCCGCAAACAGGCCCACGTTCTGGATGACGACGATAGGCTCCGCGCCGCCGATCCACAGGCCGGCGTTGACGGCGATGGCCTCGTCCTCCGTCGAGAGCGTCAGCATGCGCAGCGTCGAGTCGGCAGCCAGCGAGGCGAGAAGCGTCTTCTGGTGTGTGTCCGGCACCGTCAGCACGTGCGTGACGCCGAGGCCGACGATAGCGGCGTGCAGCTTGGCCGCCGGGATCGATTCCGCGTAGGCCACGCGCGTCTCGCTGCTCATTACGCCAATCCTAGCAGCTGAGCATGTTGCTCAGCCACGATCGAGACGAAATGCCGGGCGGGGCGGAGAGCAGCCCACTCCGGCTTGAGGAGTGTGGAAGAGACGGGAGGAAATTATTGGCGCGGAACACGAACGTGCCTTCAGTACCCTTCTAGTACCCTTTTCGCGGGTCGATAGGCTGCAAGGTGAAGATCGCGACGATGCGGCCGTCGCGGGTGAGGCGGTCTTTCAGTACCCTTTTCGCGGGTCGCTAGGCTGCAAGGCGAAGAGTTGCGCCTTGGAAAGCCGGTAAGCTTTGCGG
>DATMBD010000419.1:0-4573 GCA_035559355.1 Dehalococcoidia bacterium | reverse complement strand
TCGGCGTCAGCATTCCTGGGGTTCCTCATTCGGCCACGTGCAACGGGCCCTGCACGGCTTCGATCACGTTCAACAGCGGCCCGCCGGGCACCTATACCTTCCAGTGCAGCGTGCATCCGTCCATGGTCGGAGGGTTCATCGTCCAGTAACGGCGCGGTCGCGTGGGGCCGGCGCCGAGACGGTGAAGTGAGCAGAAGGTCGCCATGAAGTTCAGCGCCTGGCTGGACGTCACCAACCCGTGGCACGAACTCGTTGACGTGGGGCGCGAGTGCGAGCGCCTCGGCTACGACGGCCTCTGGCTGTCCGACCACTTCATGCCGAATCTGGGGGACATTCGGGGCCCGTGGCAGGAGTGCTGGACAAGCCTGGCTGGCCTGGCGGCGTTGGTGCCGAGGGTCAAAATCGGCTCTCTGGTTGCCGGCAATACGCTGCGCCATCCAGCTGTGCTCGCGAAGCAGGTTGCTCAAGTCGACATAATCAGCGGCGGCCGGTGCATCCTGGGCATCGGCGCCGGCTACTTCGAGGGCGAGCACCAAGCGTACGGCATCGAGTTGGGCACGATCGGCGAGCGACACCGCAAGCTGGTCGAGGCAGTCCAGATCATTCGCAGCCTCTTCGAACAGGAGCTGACGACGTTCGAAGGCCGCTACTACCGGCTCAAGGACGCGCCCCTGGCGCCGAAGCCGGTGCAGGAGCGCCTGCCGATCCTGATCGGCGGCAGGGGCGAAAAGGTGATGTTGGGCATCGTGGCCCGCTACGCAGACGCCTGGAACATCGGCGCCCAACCGGAGGTCGCCGCGCGGGTCAACCGCGTACTCGACGAGCACTGCGAGCGCGTGGGCCGCGACCCAAAGACGATCCTGCGCACGGTGTGCACGAGCGTGGTCATCAGCCAGGACCCTCAAGAGCTGGCTCGCGTCCGGGAAGGCCGCGGCTGGCCGACAGCCGGCAGCGTGGAAGAAGTGCGGGACGTCATCGGCCGATATCGCGAGGCCGGCTTCGACGAGGTCATAATCCTCGAGCATTTCTGGGGCGGGGACGCGGAGCTGCGCAAGCACCGCTACGCGCAGTTCATGGAGGACGTCGCGCCGCCTTTCGCTGACTAGGCATGAATGCCAGCCTCCGACCCGTGGGCATTCTCGGGGCCATGGAACGCGAAGTGCGTGGCCTCGTCGAGGCTATGACGGTGGCGGAGTCCGGCGGCGACCCTGGCTTCGAGTACTGGGAAGGCTCGTTCGCTGGCCGGCGGTGCGTCCTTGCTCGTTGCGGCATGGGCAAGGTATCGGCTGCGGCTGGAGTGCAACGGCTCATCGATCGTTGGGACGTGGGCTGCGTCATCGTCTGCGGCCTAGCCGGTGCGCTCGCCCGCGGTCTCAGCCTTGGCGACCTCGTGGTGGGCGATCGCTTCATCCAGCACGACATGGACGCCTCGCCGATTTTCCCGCGTTTTCAAGTCCCGGGCCTGGGCGTTGACGCATTCGTCGCCGACAGCGACCTCGCCGACGCCGCTGAAGCGGCCGCGCGCTCTTTCCTAGCCGGCCTGGAGCGCGCCATCGCTGCCGAAGACCTTGCGAGAATGGGCATTGATGCTCCTCGCGTCCACAGAGGCCTGATCGTGAGCGGCGACCAGTTCGTCAAAGACGAGGCGAGCGCCGCCATCCTCACGGCCCTGCCCGACGCCCTCTGCGTGGAAATGGAGGGCGCTGCGGTGGCGCAGGTCTGCCATCTCAATCGGGTGCCTTTCGTGGTGGTGCGCGTCATCTCCGACAAGGCGGACGCCGCCGCGGCCGCCGATTTCCTGACGTTCGTCGAGCGAGTAGCGCCGGCATACGCCGTCGGCGTTGTCCGGGAGCTTCTGCCGAGGCTTCCGGGCTCGCTCGGGCTACACACGGAATCAAGCGCGTAGGCGTCTGGTTTACACTCTATCTAGGCTCTCGCGGCGATACTGCCGAAGAGACAGCGAAGGCGGGCCATGGACCTGAGAGAAATCGAGCGCGAGATCGCCCAGCGAGCCGGCGTGGAAGCGGCGGTGCGGGAGGTCGATGGCGAGCTCGTGGTCACGGGGATGGCCCAGACGAATGGCGAACGCCAAGCGGCCCTGGACGTGGCGTGGGAACTGGCGGAGGGCCGCACCGTGGTGGACGATATCGAGGTGATGTCCGCCGTCCCAGAGCGTATTCGGGATCTCGATCTCGCCGACGCCGCGCCGGCCGGTTTTCCGGAGGTCGGGCCGGATTGGTCTGACACGGAGGCGTTGGAGCCGGGTGACTTCTCGGATCAGGAAGTCTTGGAGAACCCGGAAGGGGCCGCGGGGCCGGGCTACACGGCCGCCGATGAAGAATACTCCGAAGGCGAAGAGGCCTACGTCCCGCCGACGGATCCTGTCCGCACCCGCGAAGGCGAGTTCCTGGGCGGGTTCTCGACGACGGCCATGGACGAGGTAGGCCCTATCCGCGGCGATGAGGCGCTTCGAGACGCCATTCTCACCGAGCTGCGGGAGGATGCGGCGACATCCGGCCTGGACATCGACGTCCAGGTCTACCGCGGCGTGGTCAGGCTGCGCGGCCGGGTCGCCGACTCACTCGATGTCGAGGGCGTGCTCGGCGTGGTTGACCGCGTGCCTGGCATCGTCGAGGTGATCGACGAGCTCGAGGTGGCAGGCGAGTAGTCGATGGTCAAGCGCCAAGCAGCTTCTTCAGCGTCAGGGCGTTGGCAACGGCGAAGCCGTGGATGTCGTTGTTGAAGTAGGCCCAGACTTCGTCTACGTCTGAGGCGAGCGTAGATAGGCGCTCCGCCCATCTCTGGAGGGTTTCGTCCGGATAGTTGCCCGCGTAGGGTGTGCCGGTGCCGTGGAAGCGCACGTAGACGAAGCGCGCGGTGGCAGCGACCGGGCATTCGACCTTAGGCATGTCGTATATGCAGAAGCCGGCCCCGCCGGCGCGCAGCTGGCGGAACGTCGCCTCCCCAAACCAGGAAGGATGACGGAACTCGAAGACGAACCGCCCGCCCGGCCGCAGCAGGGCGAGGAGCCCATCCAAGCGGCGGACGTTTTCGGCCGTGCGGTGGAAGTTGGGAGGCGTTTGGAAGAGCACGGGGCCCAGCGTCTCGCCCAGGGTTTGGGCCCCCTCCATGAACCGCTGCAGCGGAGCCTCGGGGTCCTTGAGGCGCTTCAAGTGGGTGAGGTAGCGGCTGGCCTTGACGGCGTAGCGGAAGTTCGGCCCCGCAGCGTCGTGCCAGCGGCGCCACGTTTCACGGCTCGGCAGGCGGTAGAAGCTGTTGTTGATCTCGACGGTATTGAAGTACCGCTTGTAGTGGCCGAACCAAGCAGCCTTGGCCAGAGTCTCAGGGTAGAAGATGCCGCGCCAGTGCTCGTACTGCCAGCCGGATGTCCCGATCCAGAAGCGCGCCATGGCTGTTCCCAAACGCAAAGGGACGGGGTCCTTCGACCCCGTCCCCATTACACCACCTGCCGGCGGTCAAGGCATCGGGCCGCGGTCTTCGCCCCGCCCCGGTTCGCCGAGGCCTTCACGGCCGCGGTCAAAGGCCTGGAGGCGCTCGGAGCTGCTGCCCTCCACGGTCCGGCCGCCCTCGATTTCGCCGCGCCAGCCTCCCGTCTCCATCCCGCGCTCTTCGATGAATTCCTTGAATCGCTTCAGGTCGCCGGCCACGCGCCGGCTGGGCACGCCCATTACGCCGCCCACCTGCTCCTTGAAGTCCTCCGGTTCGTATTCCATCTGGACTTCGATTTCCGTTCGGGTCGAGTCCAAAGGGCGGAACAAGACCGTCCCGGAGTTGAGCACCCCGCCTTCGCTTTGCCAGGCGATGACCTCGTCGGGGACTTGACGGGTAATGCGAGCGTACCACTCCTTGCGCTCGCCGCCGATGTCAGCCACCCAGTGCAGGCGCTCGTCGCTGATTTGCTCCACCTGCTTGACGCCTTCCATGAAGCGCGGGAACTCCTCGAACTGCGTCCACTGGTTGTAAGCGGTGCTGACGGGCACCTCGACATCGATTTTTTCTTGGACCTTCATGCCTGGCCTCCAACTTGTCTCGATTAGTCTCAGCATTGTCGCCGTGGCCTGATTGACGACGGCGAAAACGCCTCTCCGCCAGCGTTGCAGTTATGTGCAACTGCTCGGGGGGCCGCAAGGAATCCGTCAGCCGGGCGTCTCAAGCGTTGAGGGCGGCGTGACTGGGATTGAACTAGCCTCGTGGTTAGTTCTGGTCCAGAGAGGTGAGAGGTCTTGGCATTCAGGACGCCAAGCATCGGCGCCAAGGTCGTCACCCGTGACGGCCACCTGCTCGGCACCGTCGTCGCCGCCACGGGGAGCTGCTTCAAAGTCGATATACCGCTCTGGCCGGACCACTGGTTCGGTATCGACGCCATTGCCGCCGAGCGGGACGGCGAGGTGCGGCTGAGGCTGGACAAGGACGCCTTCAGCTCCGGAAGACGCGAGGGGATCGAGCACCTGGGCTTCCACGTCCACCACGAGACGTGAGGCAGGGAGCCGACCCCACTAGCCTGCCGCCGTCTCGTCTGCGGGCATCAGGACCGATTGAAAGCCCGAGCAAA
>DATMBD010000418.1:0-3139 GCA_035559355.1 Dehalococcoidia bacterium | reverse complement strand
AGGGATGGTCTTCATTTGTTGCCTCCAGCCCGGACCACCACAGCGCTCCACGGAATCGCCTGACAGGCGAGTTTGGCTCGTTAATTGCTACGAATGTTAGCAAGGGCCGGTTTCACCTGACAACGCGACCTGCCCACGCTGCCCCAGGACGCGCGCGGCGACAGCCGGGGCGATTTGGAGGCGAGGCCCTTCGCCGAAGGCTCTCTAGGCTTCCGGTTCCACCTTTATGCGCAGCAGCTGCAGCTGAGCGGGGTCGGCAGGGAGGGGGGCGCCGGTCATGGGATCGGAGGCGCTCTTCGTCTTCGGAAAGGCGATGACCTCCCGGATGTCCGACTCCTGGACCAGCAGCGCCACCGTCCGGTCGATTCCCGGGGCGATGCCGCCGTGAGGCGGGGCCCCGTATTCGAAGGCTTCCAGCATGTGTCCGAACCGCTCCTGTGCTGCCTCATCGCTGATGCGCAGCAACCGGAAGATCCGCTCCTGCTCGCTTCGATCATGGATACGGATGCTGCCGCTGCCGATTTCCTGTCCGTTGCAAACGATGTCGTAGGCGTTGCTGCGCGCCTTCCCTGGGTCGGTCTCCAGAAGTGGCAAGTCTTCCGCCTTCACGGAAGTGAAGAGGTGGTGGCTCGGCTCCCAGCGCTCTTCTTCTTCGTTCCACTCCACAAGGGGGAAGTCCACGACGAATAGGAAGGCCAACGTGTTCCGGTCCGCGAGTCCGAGCTTGGCCGCCACGGTGCGGCGGAGAAGGTCGAGCGCTGGTTTGACGCGGGCCGCCGAGCCTGCCTCCTTGGCGCCAAGGCCTCCCTGCCCAGCGACGATGAGGACCAGGTCGCCGGCCTTCGCGCCGGCATGAAGGCCTATGGCCCGCGCCAGGTCCAGGCCCAAGAACTTGAGGACTGGGGAGCGGACCTGCTCCTCGGTGGCCGCGCGCGGCTCCGCATCGAAGGCAATCGATACCAGGCCACGGGCGCCCATGGTCTTCACCGTCTCGGTCAGCTCATCGATCTCGTGTCGGGAGAAGGACGCGCCTCCAGGCACGCACAGACCTTCGACGGAGCCGCCGCTGTCGACCGCGGCCCGGAAGACCCCGAATTCCGTGCCGCGGACCAGGTCGGTGAAATCGGACAGCTCCATGCCGTAGCGAAGGTCGGGCTTGTCCGTGCCAAAGCGACGCATGCATTCCTCGTACGTCAGGCGCGGAAACGGCGTCACCAGCTTGAGGTCGGGGCGCACCTCCCGGGCGAGCCGCGTATAGAGCTCTTCGGTCAGGCTGAGGACGTCTTCCTGGGTGACGAAGCTCATCTCCAGGTCCAGCTGCGTGAACTCCGGCTGGCGATCGGCGCGCAGGTCCTCGTCCCGGAAGCAGCGCGCGATTTGGAAGTAGCGCTCCACGCCGGCGACCATGAGGAGCTGCTTGAACTGCTGCGGCGACTGCGGCAAAGCATAGAAAGTCCCTGGATTGATGCGGCTGGGTACGAGGTAATCGCGCGCGCCTTCCGGCGTCGGGTTGGCAAGGATGGGCGTTTCCACTTCGAGGAAGCCGCGCTCCGTCAGGAAACGCCGGATAAACTGCACGACGCGGTGGCGCATGACCAGGTTGGAGTGCATGCGCTCGCGGCGCAGGTCCAGGTAGCGATAGCGGAGGCGCAGCAGCTCCTCTACCGGCGTCTCCTCGTTGATGTAAAAAGGCGGCGTTCGGGCGGCGTTCAGGAGCTCGATTTCGCTGGCGATGACCTCGATCGCTCCCGTCGCCATGGAAGCGTTCTCCGTCCCCGGGCGGCGGCGGGCGACCTCGCCCCGGATGCGGACGACGTACTCGTTGCGCAGTTCGCTGGCGGCGGCGTGCGCGGCGGGAGCGTGGCGCGGGTTGACGACGACCTGAACGATGCCGCTGCTGTCTCGCAGGTCGAGGAAGATGAGGCCGCCGTGGTCGCGGCGGCGATGCACCCAGCCGGCAAGGCTGACGTCTTCGCCGGCGTGCTCCGCTCTCAGCTCGCCGCAGTAATGACTCTTGAGCACCGTTGCCTCCTAAGCACGTAGTCGCCTAACTACCTTGGCATCGGGACTTCGTAACCGTTGCCAGAGAAATGGGCACGCGAATGCAGGCCGCGGTGGCGGCCCCGGCCGAATCGAGATGAAGGCTGATCAGGCTTCCTGCTGGGGGACTTCCGGTGGCGCTCCGCTCTCGGCGGAGCCCGTATCTCCCGTCGACTGCGTGCCCTTCTTGCGCCGCAAGGCGAAGAAAGCTGCGATGGCGCCAAGGATGAGGCCGATCAACGGTAGCTTCTTCACTGCAGCGCCTCCCAGGTTGGCTTGCGGCTATGCTAAACAAGTCGTCCGCGCCTAGCAAGCCGAACTCGGAGCCGTCCCCCAGGCGGATGGCGCGGTTCTAAGCGAAGTCTTGACGATTCGCGGCCCGCCGGCCGCTACACTGGAAGGCGTGACCACCACGGCCCCATTCTCGCTTTACGTGCACGTTCCCTTCTGCACGGCCAAGTGTACTTACTGCGATTTCAACTCTTACGCTGGCCAGGAATCGCTGATGCGGCCCTACGCCGAAGCCGTCGCCAGCGAAGCGGCGTTGTGGTCGTCTCGCTTGACGGGCCGCAGGGTGGATACCGTGTTCTTTGGGGGAGGCACGCCCAGCCTCCTGCCGCTGCCCGAAATGCGGTTGATCGTCGAGGCGCTGCGCCGCTGCTTCGAAATCGAAGCCGGGGCCGAGATGACCTTGGAGGCGAACCCGGGCACCGTCGACGCGGCGCGCCTGCAGGGCCTGCGCGAGCTGGGCTTCAACCGCATCAGCTTCGGCGTCCAGAGCTTCCACACCGATGAGCTGCGTTCGCTGGAGCGGGTCCATGACGCCCGCGAGGTCGAAGACGCCTATCGGTGGGCCCGCGAAGCCGGCTTCGACAACATCAACCTGGACCTCATTTACGGACTCGCCGGCCAAACGCTGGAGGGCTGGCAGGCCAACCTGGAGCGGGCCCTGAGTCTAGGGCCGGAGCATCTTTCCCTCTACGCCCTCACCCTGGAGGAAGGCACGCCCCTCACCCGCGACATCGCCCGCGGACGAGTCGCCGGCCCGGACCTCGACCTCCAGGCCGACATGTTCGAATGGAGCGTGGCGCGCATGCGC
>DATMBD010000417.1:0-2910 GCA_035559355.1 Dehalococcoidia bacterium | reverse complement strand
GGCCTGCAAGCACGTCAAGTCCAACGCCATCGTCCTCGCCAAGGACCGCACGCTGTTGGGCATGGGAGCAGGCCAGCCGAACCGCGTGACCAGCGTCCGTCTCGCCGTCGAGCGCGCGGGGGAGCGGGCCCGCGGCAGCGTCCTCGCCTCCGACGCCTTCTTTCCCTTCTTCGATGGCATCGCCGTCGCCGCGGCGGCCGGCGTCACTGCCGCGATCGAGCCTGGCGGCTCCGTCCGCGACGAGGAGGTCATCGCCATCGCGGATGCGGCCGGGATGGCGCTCGTGTTCACGGGCGAGCGGCATTTCAGGCATTAGCCGCTGAGCCCGGCCGCTCACGGGTCAGCTATGCCGGCGAGAGTTCGCCTTACAATACACCCGGCTTGAGAGACTTCGACACGGCGGCTTTCTGGCGGAAGGCCCGCGCGCGGATTCGACCTGCATTCCGCGGCGCGTGGCTGGGGCCAAGCCTCTCGACTCCGCTGCGGCCGGCCGTTAACGGCTGGTGACCAACGGCAAATGACCCGCGTCGACGTCGTCCTGCCGGTCTATAACGAGGAGCACGTCCTGGAGCGGAGCGTGAGGGCGCTGCACCTGTTCCTCGAAGACAACCTAGCCCATGAATGGCGCATCCTCATCGCCGACAACGGTTCCACAGACCGGACGAGGGAGGTTGGCGAACGCCTGGCGTCGGAGCTGAAGAACGTGGCCCTGCTTCACATCCCGGAGGCCGGCCGGGGTAGGGCCCTCAGCCGGGCGTGGCTCGCAAGCGACGCCGATGTCCTGTCCTACATGGACATCGACCTCTCGACGGACCTGGGGGCGTTTCCGAAGCTGGTCTCCGCCGTTGCCGAGCACGGCTACGACATCGCAGCCGGCACGCGCCTGGGCCCCGGCAGCGAGACGACGCGGTCGCTGAAGCGCGAGGTCCTCTCGAGAGGCTTCGTGCTTCTCATCAACCTGCTCTTCGGGACGCGACTGCGCGACACGCAATGCGGCTTCAAGGCCGTCTCGCGGGCTGCAGCGCAGCGCCTGCTGCCCCTGATCCGCGACACGGGCTGGTTCTGGGACACGGAGCTGCTCCTCCTTGCCGCCAAGGGTGGGTGGCGCATCACATTCGTGCCCGTGCGTTGGGTGGAGGACCCCGACAGCCGCGTCAAGATAGCTCAGACCGTCTGGCGGGACCTCAGGGGTCTGGCCCGCATGCGCCGCTTCGACTGGTCTCTGGCGAGGAAGGCCGGCTCTTAGGCGCGGGCCCGCGGGCGTGACGCAACGGCCGCTGGAACAGATTCAGACGCGGCCCGGCCTTGCTTGACACTACCAGGGGCCGATGCTAGATTTCGGCTTGCTAACGCCTTCACAAACCAGCGGCCCTTACCGTAGAGGGGCCCGGACGACGGGGTGAGATGGAACTCGTAAGTCTATTCGCAGGCTTCCACCCCGACGAGATATTCGGATGGCTTATCCCGGGCGAGAAGACGCTCGTGTCCGTCGATATGGCGGAGCTGATCATCGTGTTCGGGACGATTGCTGCCAGCCTGGGGGTCATGGTCGTCTTCGGAAACTGGTGGTCACGTTGATCACAGGAGGGGCTGCGCATGGCTGTAGGTAATCGACCGAGAACCGAGCGGCCAAAGGGACCAGGCGTTCTTGGTACGGTCTACGACAAGCTCTTCCACAACTACGTCTGGCAGTCCATCTTCCGCAGCGGCTACCCCAACACCCCGCGCAACCAGATGTTGGCGGTGGCCACCAACGTCTTCCTCCATCTCCATCCGACGCGAATCCACAAGACGCACGTCAAGATCACGCACACCTACTGCCTGGGAGGGCTGAGCTTCTTCCTCTTCCTGGGTCTGACCGTGACTGGCGTGCTGCTCATGTTCTACTACGTGCCCTCCGTGGAGCGAGCGTACACGGACATCGCGGCGCTGGAGACGAACGTCCGGTACGGCGCGCTGATGCGCAACATGCATCGCTGGATGGCGCACGGGATGGTCCTCACGGTCCTTTTGCACATGATGCGCGTGTTCTACACGGGCGCTTACAAGCCCCCGCGCGAGTTCAACTGGGTCGTCGGGGTCATCCTCCTCATTCTGACCTTGCTCCTCAGCTTCACCGGTTACCTCCTGCCCTGGGACCAGCTGGCGCTCTGGGCGATCACCGTCGGGACGAACATGGTCGGCTCTGCGCCCGTTCTCGGAGACTCAGTGGTCTTCGTCCTCAGAGGCGGGTTCGAGGTCGGGCCGAACGCGTTGATCCGCTTCTACACGCTGCACGTCATCGGTCTGCCGTTGATAGCGGCGATCTTCATGGCGGTGCACTTCTGGCGAATCCGGCGAGATGGCGGCATGGCAAGGCCGCTCTAGCGCCGCGGAGGGGGAGCTGTGGCAGCCGCAACGACGCCGGCGCAAGTAAGGCCTAGACGGGAACGCGAAGAGGAGCTCCTCGTCTGGCCTGACTTGGTATTCGTAGAGTTCATCTGCGCCGTTCTCTTCACGCTCACGTTCACCATCATCTCGGCGCTGGTGAACGCGCCCCTCATCAACCGGGCGAACCCGGACCAGACGCCAAACCCGTCCAAGGCGCCGTGGTACTTCCTCAACCTGCAGGAGCTTCTTCTGCACATGAACCCCGCCCTCGCGGGCGTGATCGTGCCGACGATCCTGCTCATCGTCCTCGCCGCCATTCCCTACATCGACCGCAGCCGCGAAGGCCAGGGCGTCTGGTTCGGCACGCCGAAAGCCGTCGCGATCAGCGTCTGGTCGGGTGTGTTCGCCTTCTTCGGAACCGTGCTGCTCATCCTTCTGGACTCCGGCAAGCACGCGGAGTGGTACGAGAAGATCACGGGCAAGACTTGGATCGGCGATACGTGGCTGGGAGCGAAAGCCGTAGTCAACCCGCAGACGGGC
>DATMBD010000416.1:0-4217 GCA_035559355.1 Dehalococcoidia bacterium | reverse complement strand
GGCCCTTCCAGCATCATCTGCCACTGGACCGGCGCGGTAGGAAGGGATGATGAGCGCGCCGCACTGGGCGTGTGGTCCGGCTCCGGCACCTGCAAGTGACCGTCGCCTGAACGGTCGACGAAAGCCGGGTCCCAGATGACCCCTTCCATCAGTAGCGTCTTGTCGGTCACCGGCGGCAACCGCCGGAGATGGTCGCGGAACGCGTACATCGCCATGGCGGCAACCGCCGCATCGAAGGCGTCCTCGCTCCCCGCCGCCTTGGCCAGCTCTTCGGGCGGCAGTCCCGGCAATCTCTGCTTCAGATAGGCTGCACGCGCTCCTGCCGAAGACTTCACGACGGGACCGGTCAGCAGGCGAGGGTAAACCTCGACTGCTACCGGGAGCGCTCCCCCGTCGAAAGGCCAAATTCCGATGCCGCCCTCGCGCAGCGCCTGCAAGCAAGGCCAACCGCGAACCGAGCCGGTGCCCACGGCGCCCGCTCCGCCAATCTGGAATACGGACTTGGGCGAAATGCCGCCAACCTTGATTTGCCGGTCAGTCCAACGAAAGTGGGCAGGAAGCGGCGGCCGCTTGGTCGCTCCTCGACCCCAAAACGGCGGCCTGCAGGTCGAGAGCCAGCCTTCGCCCTCGTCCCGGGCAAGCTTCCAGAGGTCCGGCGCCCAGGCCAGGCGCCTTTCGCGCAGGAACCAGGCAGGCAAGGAGAACGCGAAGTCCAGCCCGATGGCGGTCTCCGGCTCTCGCGCTGCGAGGTCGAGGAGAAACCGGCACACCTGCTCTCGATCGCGGCCATTCTCCAGCGCCACCAACCTGCCGTCGCGGACGACCGCCGTCCAAATCTTGTTTGCAGCGCCGTCCCTGGCCCCAGACCAGTCGACCGCGACCACCTGCACAGCGCCCGCAGGATACCAGACGCGAACGGCCTGCTCGATCGCTTGCGCCAGGAATGTCTCAGGTCTAGCTTTGCCTAAGCCCTTGCCCGGCCCGAAAGCAGACGGGAGGACACCGATGACGTACGACCAGACCCTTGAAGCAAAGCTGCGGGAAATCGATGCCAGCATCGATACTCTCGCCTCGAAAGGGGAGCTCGATGCCCTCGCGGCGCTGCTGGCGCCCGACTTCCGCTACAACCATTCCACCGGCCACTCCCAGGACAAGACCGAGTGGCTGGAAGGCCTGAAGCCGCTCGTGGGCCGCAGGGAACGCATCGCCAGCGGGATCAAGATCGAGTTGCACGGCGACGTCGCCGTCGCCATGGGCGACCTCGACATTGTCTGGGGCGACGGCCGTCACAATTACGATCGCTACGTGCGGGTGTACCGAAGGAGTGGCGAGCACTGGCTGGTGATTTCTCAGCGGACGGTGCCGGCACGCGATAGGGCCGAAGCCGCTGGTTGAGAGGCGCCGGCCCGATTCAGTTCCCGGCCGCGCCGCTTACCGTCGCTGGGGCCCGGTGCTATCATCGGCCCCGATTCAGCTTCGCAGGAGGAGAGCGCCATGCCACATATGACGGGTCACCAGTTCTTCGCCGAGGCGATGCGCGGCTACGGCGTCTCGCACGTCTTTTACGTGCCTTCCGTCCTGGGCACGGCGATGTCGCTCCTGGACGGCGTCGGCGTCAAGAAGGTGATCACGCATGGGGAAAAGGCCGCGGCCTACATGGCGGATGGTTACGCCCGAGCGTCACGCAAGCCGGGGATTTGCCTGGCCCAGGACATCGGCACTACGAACCTCGCCGCCGGCCTGCGCGATCCCTACATGGCATGCTCGCCCGTGATCGCGATCACGGGCGGACAAGCCGACCAACCGCGTTATCGCCACGCCTACCAGAACGCGGAGGACTTCATCGCCTGGGACGCCGTCACCAAGGCCAACTTCTCCGTCGACACGGTCGAACGCTTCCCGGACCTCCTTCGCCAGGCCTTCCGCGTCGCGACCACCGGCGCGCCGGGGCCCGTGCATCTGGAACTCCGGGGCAACAGCGGCCAAATGCTCGACCGCGAAGCGGACTTCGATCTCGTGTTCGAGCAGCGATTCTCGCGCTTCCCTGCCTTCCGGCCCGCGCCCGATGACGACTCGATCAACGCGGCGGCCGAACTCCTGGCCCAGGCCGAGCGCCCGATCATCGTCGCGGGCGGCGGGGTGGTGTCGTCCGGCGCTGGGCCGGAGGTCGTCAAGCTGGCCGAACGCCTTTCCATCCCGGTGGCCACCTCCCTCAACGCCAAGGAGATCATCCCGGACGACCACCCCCTGGCCGTGGGCGTGCCCGGCACCTACTCGCGCTGGTGCGCCAACATGGCCGTTTCGGAGGCCGACCTCGTGTTCTTCATCGGCAGCCACACCGGCGGCCAGGTGACGAATACCTGGCAGGTGCCGAAGATCGGGACGCCCACCATCCAGCTGGACATCGAACCCGAGGAGCTGGGCCGCAACTACCCGAACTCCGTTTCCATTCATGGCGACGCCAAGGTCGCCATCCAGAAGCTGATCGACGCCGTGGAGGCGCAGCCGCCGCGCAAGCAATGGCTGGAGCGCGTGCAGGGCTTCGTGCGCGACTTCTGGGCGGAGAGCGAACCGCTCCGCAACTCCGACAGCCTCCCGATGCGGCCGGAGCGCCTGTGCAAGGAGCTCAACGAGTGGCTGCCTGACGACGCGGCGTTGGTCTGCGACACCTTTCACGCCGCGATCTGGACGGCGCAAATGGTGCGCCTGCGGGCGGGGCACCGCTACATGCGCTGCGCGGGCTCCCTGGGGTGGGGGCTTCCGGGAACGCTGGGCGCGAAGGCGGCGATGCCCGACCGGCCGGTGATTGGCTTTGTCGGCGACGCCGGCTTCTACTACCACATCGGCGAGTTGGAGACGGCCGTGCGCTGCGGCCTCAACGCCGTCATCGTCGTGAACAATAACTATTCGGGAGGCGTGGGCGAAACATCTCCCTTCGAGCGCCAGGTGAATTTCGCCAAGGTAGCGGAGGACTTCGGCTGTTGCGGCATCCGGGTCGAGCACCCGGATGAAGTCCGTCCCGCTTTGGACAAGGCGCTGGCTTCAGGCCGTCCGGCCGTCGTGGACGTCTACACGGATCGGATCAGGGCAAAGCGCGGCTGGGCGCCCGGAGAGGCCGATCACTAGCGGGAGCGCGGTGCCTGCGGCAACTGCTTGGTGAGGCCAGCGGTGTGAGCCTTCAGGACGTCAGGGCTCTGCCCTGCTGTTCCCAGCCTTGTCGACTAGTGGCGGCACGGGACGCCGGCTGAACGCAACCACCGCGTAGCGGCTGTACCGACTGACAACCTCCCCGGTCTCGTTCACGCAAACGAGCGTGCCGTTGGCTTCGTCCAGGTAGGCGTCCGTCGCCTCCTGGAGCTCTTCCAGACGGCCTTCCGTCCGTAGCAGATATAGCATTCCGACTTCTCCTTCTCCTGCAAGGATGAAGGAGAAGCGCTGCGGGAAGGCCTGCTCTCAACGTTGCAAGGGACTACTTGTAGTCACTGTAGCAGAAATTCCCGAGGAGCGCGGCTTTCAGGACAAACTGTCAGCATTCCGCAAGCTTTTGCGGACGGCTGCTCCTGCCCCGCCGCCGCCGTTCCTTCTTCCGCCCCGAAGCGAGACCACGCGAGAAGGCGCCAAGTTTTCGCTAGCGGCGGGCGGGCTATGCGGCGGGCGGCTTGGTCTCGTCGAGCCAGTAAGTCATGAGACCAGGGATGGTAAAGCTCACAGTCCGGGAGTCGTTCTGCCAGACGAGGAAGTTCGCCAGAATGGGCCATGCCATCGCGAAGGAGTCGGCGACCCCTGGCGGCGAGACGGCGTACTGTTCCTTGGCCAAGTAGCGCTGCAGGTCGGCGATGATTTGCTGGCGCTTCTTGGCGTCCAGTTCGTGGCGCGCGTCCTCGAT
Source organism: Dehalococcoidia bacterium (assembly GCA_035559355.1). Taxonomy (GTDB): domain Bacteria; phylum Chloroflexota; class Dehalococcoidia; order DSTF01; family WHTK01; genus WHTK01. The sequence goes on along the minus strand of DATMBD010000416.1, from coordinate 331 downwards.
CATCGAGTCGACCTGAGGGTCGCCAGAGCCGTCACCCAGGCTTCCATCCGGACCGCCGTTTCCCAGCGCGCCGCTGGTCTCGCCGGACTTCGAGTAGTACTTCCAGACGTAGAAGTCCGTAACGTCGGCGGAGGTGGTCGCGCCGATGCCGTACAAGACGCCCGAGAACTGGCCTCGCTTGGTCACGTAGTGGGGAAGGTAGTCGCGGTTGTAGTTGATCGTCTGCCCCACGTAGTTGAAGCCAAGAGCCCGCGCGAAGTTGTTCATGACCTCGGTGTTCTGGGCGTAGGCGGCGCCGAAGATATCGACACTATAGGCCGGGATCGGCGGG
>DATMBD010000415.1:0-2148 GCA_035559355.1 Dehalococcoidia bacterium | reverse complement strand
AACACCAGGACGGCGCCCCGGAGCTGATTTTCGGGCGCCGTCCTTTCCCCACCAAGGCAGGGACGGCATGGAGCTAACTTCGAAGATCGCCTCGCTGGAAGAGGAAATCAACGTCCTCAAGGGCGAAATCAAGACCATCCTTCAGGAGGTCCGCGCCGCCCTGCTTGCCAGGGAGAACCCCTTCTCCCTGGAGGCGTTCGAACCTCTGCAGCCGCAAGACCTGCCTTCCGCCGTCCACACCCCGGGCCCCGCCGGCCCGCAAGCGCCTTCCCTGCCAGCGACCGAGTCTCCTCCAGAAGCGGCTGCTGAGCACGAGGTCCAGGCGGCTCCCCGTGCGCTGCCCCAAGAGGCGCCGCAGGGGGCGGGCGAGCGTCCTGCCTGGTCCGTGCAGTCGCTCGCCATGCTGGCGGCCTGGGTCCAGGACACCGCGGCCCGGCTTGCCCCAGCCGACCTGGAAGTGCTGCTCGCCCTGGCGCGTTACGGCCGTCTCATAGACGCAGAGCTGGAGACGCTGGTCGCAAACCTGGCGGCGCGCCACGCGCCTGAAACGAAGGAACCGGCCCGCGCCGGGGTGAACGACTACGTGCTCGTGTTGAGACAACTGGCGGCGCTGGCAGGCCCGCCGCGCGAGGACGATTTCGGTTCCGGCCGGCTGCGGCTGGCTAGCTAGGAGGGCCCGTGGAAAAGGCAATCGCCACCGTGATGCTCACGGTCGCAGGGATCGCCGCGATCGTCGCCGTGCTCAACGCCCTCATGCCGGCCATCTCGCGGACGAGCGGCTCGCTCGTCGCCTCGGCCGATAGCGTCGACTCCCGCATCGCGACCCAGCTGGAGATTATCCACGCCGCGGGCGCGGACGGCAGCCCCAGCGTCGAGGCGTGGGCGAAAAACGTCGGCAGCATCGCGATTTCGCCCATCGACCGAGTAGACGTGTTCTTCGGCCCCGGCGACAGCTTCCTGCGCATCCCTTACGGCGGCGCCGGCTGCACGGCCCCCTGCTGGTCCTACACGCTCGAGAACGACACGGTCTGGAACCCGACGGCCACGCTGCGGGTTTCCCTCACCCTCGACTACAACCTCACCGCGGGCACGACTTACTACATCAAGGTGGTCGCGCCCAACGGCATCAGCGACGCGCGCTTTTTCACGGTCTAGACATGGAAAACGCCATCCCCACCTTGGTCATCGGCGCCATCATCCTCGCGGCCATCGGCATCCTGGGCCGGGACAGCCTGCACGCGTACGACGAGATGGGGCTCAGCCTGCGCGAGATGGAGACGCGAATCGTCGCCAGGGCGGGCACGCAGCTCGTCGTCACCCAGACCAGCGTCGATCCTTCCGGCGGCGTCGTGACCGTGAGCCTACGCAACGACGGCCGGACGCGCATCGGCGATTTCGCGGCGCTCGACGTCATCCTGACGTACTACAGCGCTCCCGCCTCCCAGGTGAACGTCTGGCTCCCCTACAGCGCCTCCGGCCCGGCCACGAACGCCTGGACGCTCCTTTCGATCCTCAATGACGCTTACGAGCCCGGCATTCTCAACCCGGGCGAGACGGCAAACCTGCGTTTGGACGTGAGCCCCTCGATCGCCGCCGGCCAGACCAACTCCCTGGTCATCGCCACGGAGCTCGGCAGCACGGTCGAGGCGGCATTCAGCAGCTAGGAACGAACGTGGTCGCGCAAGAGCAACCCCTGCTAATCACTACTGGCAACAGCGAGATCGACAAGAAGATCGGCGGCGGCCTGCCGGCGCGGTCCCTGACGCTCATCGAAGGCCAGTCCGATGCCGGCAAGAGCGTTCTCACGCAGCAGTTCATGTGGGGGTCCCTCAACTCCGGTCTTCGCATAGACCTGTACACCACGGAGAACACCACGGCCAGCCTCTTTCGCCAGATGCGCTCCCTCGCCCTCGACATTGACGATTACTTCCTCGTGGGGCGCATAAACGTCTATCCGGTTCCCAACAGCTTCACGGAGGAGCAGTCCCGCCAGATCTTCCGCCTCCTCCTGGCCCACATTGCCAGAAGCTCCGCCGACGCCGTGATCGTCGATTCGCTCACGGCCTTCGTGACCCATGCGTCCGAGAGCGAGACGCTCGACTTCTTCTCGCGCTCGAAGCAGCTCTGCGACCAGGGGCGAGCCCTGAT
>DATMBD010000414.1:0-2542 GCA_035559355.1 Dehalococcoidia bacterium | reverse complement strand
CGGCCCGGAGAATATCCGTTTCGCGTCCGCGCCACAGTCTCCGGCCTGGAGGACGTCTACACGGAAGCGTCCGGCTCCGTGAGCGTCACGGAGCCGGCAGCGACGCAGCCACGCCAGCGGCCGCAGCCTTCTCCGCAGCCGCCGCCAACGCCGAGGCCCTCCGCTTCGCCCGTGCTTCCGCCGGAGCTGACGCTTTCACCGCGTTCCACCTTCCGCTTCGGTCCGGGCGAAGTGGCAACGCCGGCCGTGATCACCGTCCAGAACAAGAGCAGCCTCATAGAGCGCTATCAGATCCAGATCCTGGGCCTGCCGGAGGAGTGGTACAACCTGGACCGGGCCGAGGTGAGTCTGCAGCCGGGCGCCAGCGTTCAGGTTCCCTTGCGGCTGACGCCGAAGCCGGGCCCATCTTTTCCAGCCGGCGACTATCCCTTCCAGATCCGGGTAGCGCCGCACAGCTTCCCGGAGTCGTTCGCGGAGATCGGCGCCATCATTTCCATCATCGGTGTCGCCGCTTTCGACGCGCGCCTTACGCCTGCCCAGACGCAGGGACGCAAGGAGAAGTACAAGCTCACGCTCGTGAACACCGGTGCCGTGCCCCTCAGTCTCTGGATGGAGGGGACGGACCCAGGCGGCGCCTGCAAGTTCAAATTTCCGCCGCCGCCGACCCTCGAACCCGGGCAGGAAGCGGTAGTCCCCGTATGGCTCGGCGCCCGCCGCAACGGGCTCGTCGGCAAGCCGGAGACGTACGACTTCCGACTTCGCGTCCTGCCGGCCGGTGCCCAGTCTGGCGCGGCCAAGTCTTTCGACGCTCGCCTCGTGCACCAACCCTTCCTCACGCCGCGCTTCGCCGCCCTCAGCCTTCTCCTCGCCGCCCTGATCACCGTCATCGGCGTCATCCTCGCCCTCGGCACATCCTCGGTCAGCAGCGTCTCGGCCTGGGTCAAGTGCAACATGGACGACGACTTCCAGGAGGTGCGCGGCGGACCTGTCCTGATCAAAGAGGACTGCGGTGGTGCGCCGATACCCGAGCAGAAGGGCACGCCTGTCGCAGCCTCGCCAACGCCGCCGCCGGCAGCGACGCCCTCGCCGACGACGCAGCCGCCGCAGCCCGCCGCGTGCACGCCCACGGGAACGATTGCTGTCGGCATGCAGGTTACCGTCGTCTCCTCCACGAATATCCGCCAGGCTCCTGGCCTGCAGGGCCAGATCATCCGGACGATCCGCGCCGACACCCCGGCAAGTGTGACGGCCGGCCATCAGTGCGCCGACAACTTGACCTGGTGGCGAGTCAACCTAGGCGACGTCGAGGGCTGGGCTGCGGAGGTTGATCCCAACGGCGTCGTGCTGGTTCGGCCGCGCTGACCGTCAGGAGGCGCGCCGCCCCTGCGTGCCTTCGGCGAAAGAAGGCCTACGCCCCGTTTTGATCTGCTCGTAGAGTCTGGTCGTCTCCTCCGCTGGGCGGGCGCCGATCTCGGCCTCCAACCGGCTGCGGCAGACTTCATACTGGTGCAGGGCCTTGGTCCTGGCGCCCAGTCGCCAGTGGGCGGTCATCGCCCAGCGATGCCCCGCCTCATCGCAGGCGTCGCGTTCAAGCATTCGGGCCGAGTAGTCGAGCACGCGCTGCCAGTCCCCGGCCTCGGCCGCGTCCTCCACCAGCCAGGCGAGCGCCCGCGACGCCAGCATGCCCAGCGACCGCCGCGGCTCCTCCGTCCACTCCTCGTAGGGGTCGCTTTCCATGAATTCGCCGCGATAGAGCGCCAGCGCCTCGCTGAGGCAGGCGCGCACCTGATCCTTCGCGCCTTTCTCCAGCCCCGGCCTGGCCTTGGCCATGCAGGCCTGGAACTCGCGCACGTCTACCCATGCGGCCTCGGCGTCCAGTCCGTACAGGCCTTTCTGGACGATGACGCCGTGATTGCCGTCCGGGAACGAGCCCTTCAACGCCGACCGAAGCTGATGCACGGCGATGCTCAGATTGTTGGAGCCGCGCGCCGGCGAGGCGTCTGGCCAGAACAGCTCCACCAGCACATCCTTGGGCACCAAGCGCCCGGGCTCCATGGCCAGGTAGGCGAACAGTAGCCTGGCCTTCTTGCTCGGCCAAGCGTTCAGCACGCTGCCCCCACAGCGCACCTCGAACGATCCCAGTAGGCGCACCGCCAGCCGGGTTGCGGGGCCAGGACCGACCTGCGTGCCCGCTTCCGCGTTGGGGACGTTGAGGAGGCGGGCGGTGAAGGCTCCGAGGTCGCTCAGGATCCGCGAGCTTTCGCGCCGGAGAGCGTCCAGGTCGCGCCGCGTCTCCAAGGCGAGGTCGCGCAGGACATCGAGGCGATCCAGCAAAAGGCCGATCTCGGGCGCATCGAGACGTGGCGTGGGACCCTCAAGGAGAACGAATGGCAAAGTGGAGGGCGGCCTATCAAGGGCGGCCTCGCCGCGCCACGCCAAGCCTTCGTTTGTCAACCCCCGTCCGCCTCCACGCCCTGCAGGTGCCCGGAAGACGCGAGCATGTTAACGCCTCAACCCGCCTTTCAACAACGTGCGCCCGGGC
>DATMBD010000413.1:0-5029 GCA_035559355.1 Dehalococcoidia bacterium | reverse complement strand
GCCCGCCAAGAATCCGGCCACCATGAGCAAGCCCCCAAAAATGGAGATGGCAATCCCCGCCGCTCGAAGCGCCAGCGCCTCTCCTATCCTTCCTGGCCCGCTTGAGTCTCTTCCTCTCACTAGCGAATCCCCCCGAATTCTTCTCGGAAGAGGCGTCTGGGGCCCCATAGGCCGGACATACGCCGCTCCCGGCGGTGTGACACAACTGTGATGCACCGGCCGTAGCCGCGGAATCTCAGGCGCGGGTTGGGTTATGACAAGAAGGTGACGAAGTACGGCGCCCCGCTGACGCCCTACAGGGGAATGTTGCCGTGCTTCTTGTTGGGCAGGCGCTCCACCTTGTTGGAGAGCATTTCCAGGGCGCGAATGATCTTCCAGCGCGTGTCGCGCGGGTCGATGACGTCATCGACGTAGCCACGCTCGGCGGAAACGTACGGATTCGCGAACCGCTCCTGGTAGTCGCTGATCAGCTGGCTGCGGCTGTCCGGGTTGAGTTGGATCTGGGAGCGGAAGACGATGTTCACCGCCGCTTCCGGCCCCGTAACCGCGATCGACCCCGTGGGCCAGGCAAAGTTGATGTCCCCGCCAAGGTGCTTGGACCCCATGGCGATGTAGGCGCCGCCATAGGCCTTGCGGAGAATACAGGTGACTTTGGGAACCGTGGCTTCCGCGTAGGCGTACACGAGCTTGGCGCCGTGGGTAATGATGCCTCCGTGCTCCTGAGCGGTGCCTGGCAAATATCCGCTCACGTCCGCAAAGGTCACGATGGGAATATTGAAGCAGTCGCAGAAGCGGACAAACCGCGCCGCTTTGAGTGACGCGGCGATGTCCAGCGTCCCGGCCAGATACAACGGCTGGTTCGCGACGATGCCGACGGTGCGGCCCGCCAGCCTGCCGAAACCCACGACGATGTTCTGGGCGTAATCCGCGTGCACCTCCATGAAGTCGGCGCTGTCCACGACGCGGTAGATGACCTCCCGCACGTCGTAGGGATGGGAGTCGTTCTCGGGCAGGATGCGGAGCATGTCCTCGTCCCGGCGGCGGGGGTCGTCTCCCATCTCCACCACGGGCGGGTCTTCCATATTGTTCGAGGGCAGGAAGGAAAACAGCCGCCGCACCTCGCTCAGGCACTCCTCCTCCGTCTCGAGCACGAAGTGGGCCACGCCAGAGCGCGTGGCGTGGACGCGCGCCCCCCCGAGTTCCTCGTCCGAGACCTCTTCCATGGTCACGGCCTTCACCACGTCAGGGCCGGTGATGAACATGTAGCTGTGATCTTCGACCATGAACACGAAGTCCGTGATCGAAGGCGAATACACCGCTCCCCCCGCCGTAGGCCCCAGGATCACCGAGATCTGTGGCACCACGCCGGAGGCCTTGACGTTGCGCCGGAAGATTTCGCCGTAGCCCTTGAGGCTGGCAACGCCCTCCTGAATGCGGGCGCCGCCGCCATCGTTGAGGCCGATGAGCGGCACGCCCGTCTTCAGCGCCAGGTCCATCACCTTGCAGATTTTCTCGGCCGCGACCTCCGACACGCTCCCGCCGATGACCGTGAAGTCCTGCGCGAACACGCAGACCGGCCTCCCCTCGATGCGGGCGAAGCCGGTTACGACCGAGTCGCCGGGATAACGCTGCTGATCGATGCCGAAGTCCGAGGCGTGATGGACGACGAGCGAATCGAGCTCCTCGAAGGTGCCTTCGTCCGTGAGCAGGGCAAGGCGCTCGCGGGCAGTGAGCTTGCCCTTTTCATGCTGCGCCTGGATGCGGCGTAAACCGCCGCCGAGCGCTGCTTGCTCCTTGCGACGGCGCAGATCCTCAAGGCGCTGCTCGATGCTGCTCATCGACCTCCCGGGGCGGCGCGGCCCAGGTGCGGAAGCCGCGTCAGTGGTCGGCCTATCCTAGCATCGGGCCGGAAAGCCGAACAATCGCCCCGGGTTGGCGATTCGGCGGCGTTTTTGGCACTGGGCGCCCTCGCAGGTCACGGCACAGGCGTCTGCGTCGGGGCCGGCGAGGGCGTGCTGGTGGGGGCGCTGGTCTGGCACTGCGGCGGCGTGCCCGCTGGCAGCTGCAGCTCCTGGCCCACGCGGAGGGAACTGGCGTCCGTGTCGTTCAAATCCAGGAGAGCCTGCGCCCACGCCAAAGGGTTTTCCACGCAGTGCTTCTCGGCTATCAGCAGGGGGTAGTCGCCCGAGACCACGGTGTAGGTCCTGCCGCTGGCGGCAGCGCGGGACGTAGGAGTGGGAGTCGCCGTGCCGGCTGCCCGCGTGCCAGAGGCGGTCGGGCTGCCGGCGGGCGTAGCCGTCCGCGAAGGCGTCCCGGTTGCCGCGGCGGCGGTGATGGCCGGCAGCCTCAGCTCCTGGCCCACCTGGAGCTCGCGGGCGTCGCGCATGTCGTTGAGGCGGAGCACTTCGGCAATCCAGGCCGCCTGCTGGTCGGCGGGCACGTTCAGGTTCGCGGCTATGGCGACCAATGTATCGCCGGAGCGCACCGTGTAGGTGGCGCCTGACGCCCCCGGCCGCGGCGTCCCGCCTCCCGCACCCTCCACCTGGCCGAGGAGGATGGGTTCTGGCGTTTGCGCCGGCGGCGTCGCTGTTGGGATCGAACCCGGCCGGCTGGCCGTCGGCATCGCCGTGCCGCCGCCTCCGAAAACGTAGCTCTGCGCGAAAACGATCAGGACCACCAGGCCGACGAGCCCGGCAATGATTTTCGCTCCCATTTACGGCGAGGTCTCCCTGGGGATGGTAGCCTGCTGCGCCGGACCTCGCCAGCGGCGCGAACGGCGATCAGCCACCGGTTTCCAGGGATTCCAGAAGCGCCACGCCCATGCGAGCGGCATCTTCCAGGTACTCAGGCTTCACGCGCGAGGCGACGTCCTGGGGCGTATGGAGAAGATTGTCCTCCCAGCGGTGGAACATGATCGCCGGGATGCCGGCTTCCATGAAGCTGGCGTGATCGCTGCTCAGGCCGCGGATGAGCTCGCTGGGCTCGGCGTCGATATGCAGTGTCTCAGCCAGCTGATCCATGCGGCGCTTCAGGCTGTCCGTGCCGATCAGCCACCACGCTTGGTCGCCCACGCCCACCATATCGAAGTTCAGCATCGCCTTGATTCGGCTGCGCGCCGCCGCGTCCAGGCTATTGACGAAATGGCGGCTGCCGAGAAGTCCCAACTCCTCGGCGCCGAACAGGACGAAGCAGTTGGCGCCCATCTCGCCCCGCTTGGCCAGGACCGTTGCGATCTCGAGGACGGTGGCCGTGCCGCTGGCGTTGTCGCTGGCCCCGGGAGCGCCTGGCACCGTGTCGTAGTGTCCGCCCGAGATCGTCTCGCACTCCCGGCCCGGCGGCTTCGCGATCACGTTCTGGGAAGTGGCATCGCCGACCGGGCCGACCTCGACTTCCACGGTCATCGGCCCTCCCGCCAGCGCGGCGGCGAGCGCCTGTCCCTCTTGCTGCGAAATCGATACCGCCGGAAGCGTCGCGGACGTCAGCGTGCCCAGGAACATGCCCGGCTCGTTGTTGTAGATCACGACGCCGATAGCCCCCGCTTCGGCCGCGTTCCGCACCTTCTGCGTGAACTCGATTTCGCCCCGTTCGATCAGGACTACAGCGCCCTTTGCCTCCGGCGGGAAGTCGGCCGGCCTGCCCAAGCGCGCTGCCACCAGCTTGCCCTGCACGCTGGCGGTGGCGCTGTTCGCCAACGGCAGCGTCGGTATGGTGCGGACAGTCGGCGACAGGATGCCCAGCTTCGACGACCGCCCCACTTCCGTCCCGACGGGGAACTGTTGCAGCGTGACTTCGTAGCCCAGACTGCGAAGGCGCGCAGCTAGCCGCTCTGCCACTTCGCGCTCGACGTTCGAGCCGCTTGGCCTGGGCCCGCTCGCGAGGTCCTGCACGTCTTTGAGAATGCGCTGGCCGTCAGGCTGGATGTCGGCCGCAACCGGCGCCTGCGTGGCCGTGGCGGCGGCGGGCTCGGGGCTCGCGGTCGGCGACAGCGCCGCATCTTCCCGAGAAGACGCGTCGCCGCACGCGGCCAGGACCAGGCCGACCGCCAACAAGAAGGACGCAAAGGCTGCCTTGACGGACCGGCGTCCCATCCCTACCTCCACCCCGCCGCGGACGGCCTCATAGCCGCCCCCTAAGACTCCGGATTGATTTCAGCCGCGTTTCCTGCCCTTCAGCCACGCCTTCACGCGATCCGGCCAGCTCGGCTCCGAGAGGTCGAGCGGCTGGCCGCGCCAGCGTTTCTCCGGGTAGCTCGACGAGGCGCTTCCGCCGGTCGAAAGCAGGAAGGCCACGACGAAGACGATGAGCGCACCGATGAGGAGCCAATACGCTCCGGGAATGCTGCGCGATGCGACGAAGGCAACGAGCACGGCGAAAAGGGCCCACATCATCACCTTCCGCATCGAGACGTGGGCCAGCCACCGCTGCAACGCCGAGGGCCCGCTCGGGCGGCGGAGGCGCTGCGGCTTCGGACGTTCCGGGACGAAATCATCGATCTTCCTCAGGATCTCTTCGATCTCCCGCTCGATGCGGTCCGCCATCTTGGCCACCCCCGCTCTTCAGCGTTTACGCTGCGCCGTTATTGTACAGTCGGGCCGGAAAGGCGGTCTAGGAAGCTTCGTCCAAGTCCAACTTCTCCATGATCCGCTCAGCCAAGTCGCTGACGGCGGCGGAGGCATCCAGCTTCATCGCGTTCGGCCCGTAACGCGGCCTGTAACGGCCGGCAAGGCTCTCCGCCGCTTCCAGATCTCCGGCGCGGCCCGTAGCGAGCGCCCGCTCCCGCAGCAGCTCAGGCGCCGCCTCCAGCTGCACCAGCAGCGCCCGCTCCGTCATGTTTCGCATTAGCGCTATCAGCTGATCGATATCGCGCTGGAAATCGAACCACACGCCGTTGCGCGAATAGCAAAAAGCCCCCTCCACGACCACGTGGTAGCCGTTTCGCATGTAGTTCGCCACCAGGAGCCGCGCCTGCGTGTGCACCATGTCCAGTTCCGAGGCCGCGTCGCCGGACGCCACCGCTATAGCCCCGTCC
>DATMBD010000412.1:0-2809 GCA_035559355.1 Dehalococcoidia bacterium | reverse complement strand
GCGACGGCCAATCGGATACGCGAGGGACGCCTTCCCCTGCCCGATTGCCCATTTGCCCGATTGCTCGTTTGCCCTGTTCTGACCCCTGCCCGGTGGAGGGTGGAAAACGGATAAACGGATAGGCGAGGGGATGCCTTCCCCTGCCCGATTGCCCGTTTGCTTGACTGCCCGATTCGACGCAGGACGGATGAGCGGATAGGTACGGCGGCGCTTATCCCGCCGGCCCTGGACGCCGCTGGCCCGGCGTCCGACAATCTGCCCACGTCCACTCCGGAGGAGGGCCATGATCATCGATGTCCACGGCCACTACACGACTGCGCCGGCCGGCGAGAAGGCCTACCGCCGTTGGCAACTCGAAAACCTGGACAACCCCACGAAGGGCGCCATGGCCATCTCCGATGACGAGATCCGGGAGACGCTGGAGAGGGGCCAGCTAAAGTTCCAGCGGGAGCGGGGCACCGATCTTGTCCTCTTCTCGCCGACGGCCGGCGGCATGGAGCACCACGTTGGCGGGCCGAAGGTCAGCCTTTACTGGTCGCAGAGCCGCAACGAGCTCATCCACCGCGTCTGCGAGCTCTATCCCAAGAACTTCGCCGGCGTCTGCCAGCTGCCGCAATCGCCGGGCGTCCCACCGTCCAACTGCATCGAGGAGCTGGAGCGCTGCGTCACGCAGTTCGGCTTCGTCGCCTGCAACCTGAACCCGGACCCTTCCGACGGCTACTGGACGGACCCGCCACTAACCGACCGCTGGTGGTATCCGCTCTACGAGAAGATGGTGGAGCTGCGGGTGCCGGCAATGGTCCACGTCAGCAGCTCCTGCAACCCGAACTTCCACGGCACCGGCGCCCACTACCTCAACGGCGATACGAGCGCCTTCATGCAGTTCCTGCTCTCCGACCTCTTCCGGGACTTCCCCACCCTGACGTTCGTGATCCCGCACGGCGGCGGCGCCGTCCCCTACCACTGGGGCCGATACCGCGGCATCGCCCAGGATATGGGCCGCCCATCTCCGGAGGAGCTGCTGAAAAACGTCTACTTCGATACCTGCGTCTACAGCTACGTCGGCACTGAGCTGCTGGTTCGTCAGGTGGGCGCCGATAGCGTCGTCTTCGCGTCAGAAATGATCGGCGCCGTCAAAGGAGTCGACCCGCGCAGCGGCCACTACTACGACGACACGAAACGCTACCTGGACGCCATCGAGTGGCTGAGCGAGGCCGACAAGGCGAAGATTTTCGAAGGCAACGCCCTCCGAGCCTACCCGCGGCTGGCTGACCGCCTCAAGCAGGTGGGCCTGACGTAGCAGGCGCGCCGGCAAGGCGCCTTTCACGGGCGGAATCGTCTCGTCGGCGGATTGACGTGAGGATGACCAATCCCTGAGAAAACCTGCCTGCTCGCCAGGACGGCGGCTCCGTGATGGTCAGTTCAGACGCGGGCTTTCGCCGCCCTCAAGCAGCCGAAACGTCGCGCTCGTCCGGTTCGGCCTCGGCGTCGAAACGCCAGCCGTCGACGGAAGCGCCGGGAGCGCCCTCCCGCACGGCGTCGTCCTTGGCCTCATAGCGCTGGACGTACTTCTCGAGTTCGGCTGCCAGGAGGTGGTCCACTTCCTCGAGGGGCGGTTCATCGAGGGCAGGCCCCATCGACGCCTCCTCTCCCCGGGGCGATTCCTGGTTGGCGCCTTCTGACCCAGCAGGCCAGGCGTCGTCCTCGAGGAAGTAGCGGAGGCTACCAGGCTGAACCTCCGCTTTGCGTTTCCGGATCGCCTCGATGCGCGCGATTACGTCCTCGATAGCCGCCTTGTTGTGGGCGTTCGACTTCTTCCTGAAGAAGGGCATCGTATTAGTTTTCGACCGCTGTCGGGGCCGTCTTTAGCCGAGCCTAAGCCGGCGGGCCGCTGCGCCTACGCGAACGTGAGGATGCTGCGGGCGACTTCGCCTTTGGACAGCGCCTCATAAGCGGTATTGATTTCGTCGAGCGGGTACCTTCGACTGATCATGGGATCGATCTTGAGCCTGCCGTCCATATAGAGGTCGACCATCTTCGGCAGGTCGAGCCAGGGGCGAGCGGAGCCGTACCAGGAACCCTTGATCGTCTTCTCCGTCCGCGGCAGGGAGAGCGCGCTCAGCGTGATCGTGTCGTCCTCCGGCGCCATGCCCACGACGACGGTGGTGCCGCCGGGCCCGGTGCACTCGTACGCCTGCTCGATCGTTTTCGAGAAGCCGATCGCCTCGAAGGCGTAGTCGGCGCCGCCGTCGGTCAGGTCGAGCACGCGCTGCACGGCGTCGCCGCTGCTGGCGTCGACGACGTGCGTGGCGCCGAACTCGCGAGCGTAGGCGAGCTTGTTCTCCAGGAGGTCGACGGCGATCACTTTCTCGGCGCCGGCGAGGACGGCCCCCTGGATGACGTTGAGGCCGACCCCGCCGCAGCCGATGACGACGACGCTGCTGCCGGGCTCCACCTTCGCGGTGTTGATGACGGCGCCGACGCCGGTCATGACGGAGCAGCCGACGAGGCAGGCCTTGTCCAGCGGCATGTCCTTGCGGATGGGCACCGCGCCCGACTGCGGCACGACCGCGTATTCGGCGAAGGAGGCGACGCGGGCGAAGTGGTAGATGTCGCGGCCGTCCTTGTGGAGGCGGGAGGTGCCGTCGAACATGACCCAGCGGGCGGTTTCGGCGCCGTTGCAGAGCACGGGCCGTCCGGAGGTGCAGAAGCGGCACCAGCCGCAGTTGGGCCGGAAGTTGAGGATGACGTGGTCGCCGGGTTTGCTCAGGGTCACGCCCGGCCCGACGGCCTCGACGACGCCGGCGGC
>DATMBD010000411.1:0-3861 GCA_035559355.1 Dehalococcoidia bacterium | reverse complement strand
GTCTGCGGCGGTCCTGGAGCCAGGAGGCGGACCAGGCCGCGCCGCAGGCCGCCCGCCTGGAGCAGGAGACCCTGGGATGAACGACTCCATCGAACGCGCGATCAACGCCTATCTCGGGGCGCTGCACGTCATCGACCCCCTCCGCCTTCGCCTATGGGACAGCCGCGGCGCCACCACCACGCAACTGCGCGTCATGTACCTCATTCGCGAGCTGTGCCAGCCGTCGACAGGCGAGCTGGCGGAACGCCTCGGCGTCAGGCCTGCAACCCTCACGGGCCTGGCCGACAGGATGGAGCGAAGCGGCTTCGTCCGTCGCTGGACGGACGAAGTCGACCGGCGAGTGGTCCGCATCGCTCTCACGCATGAGGGCTCGGCCCTGCTGGACGAAGTCGCCGCGGCGGGCCGCGCCTTCCTGGGGGCGATCTTCGAGCGGATGGGACCGGAGGCCCGCGACGAGCTCTCGCAGGCGCTCGAGCGCTTCGCGGAGACGGCTGCAGCGCTCGCCGAGAGCGAGCGGCAACCAGGCTAGTTTCCGCTTACATCAACAAGTAAGGCCGGGCCAGCAGCTCCGCCACGCGGTCCAGGAAGCGCGCCGCCGGGGCGCCGTCCGTGATGCGATGGTCGAACGTCAGGCTGAGCGTCGTCACCTGGCGGCGGACGACGTGCGGGCCGTCGAAGCCGGGCGCCTCCCTCACTCTGCCGATGCCCAGGATCGCGGCCTGAGGCGGGTTGACGAGCGGCGTGAAAGCGTCGACCCCTGTCCCCTCCAGGGACGATACCGTGAAGGTGCCGCCGGCGACGTCTTCGAGGTTCAGCCGGTCCGCCCTCGCCTTTTCCGTCAGCTCCCGTAGCGCCACGAGAACGTCCCGCAGCGGCCGTTTGTCCGCGTCCTGGATCACGGGGACGATGAGGCCGTGTTCGCTGTCGACAGCGACGCCGACGTTGACCCGCGGCTCGATAACGATCGTATCGCCGTCGAGGTTGGCGTTGAGGCGCGGATGCTCCCGCAGGGCGAGGGCGCAAGCGCGGACTGCGAGACCGGTCAACGTGACCACGACGCCGTCGCGGCGCCATTCGCGGCTGAGGCCGTGGGCCATGCTCAGCGCCTCGTCGACGGCCACCTCGCTGCTCAAGGTGACCTGGGCCATGGACGTCGCGCTTTGGAGCATGCGTTCGCCGATCGTGCGGCGGCGGCCGAGGTAGGGGATCGGCGCCGGCGCTTCGGACGGAGGCTGGGAAGGGGCGGCGCCGGCGGCTGGCGGCGGCGCTTGCGCCCCCTTCGCCTCGATCGCGCGCTGGACGTCGCGCTCGACGATGCGGCCATCGGGGCCGGTTCCCTGGATCGTCGCCAGATCGATGCCATGCTCCTCCGCCAGCCGCCGGGCAACAGGCGAAGCTCGCACGGGACCGCGAGCCGCCGGCGTCTGTCCCGAGGCGGGAGGCGCAGCCTCGGATGCAGCGGCCGTCGCAGGCGGCGAGCCGGCCGCGGGAGCGCCACGGAGCTGGGCCGCGACGCGGTCGAGGAGGTCCCGCGGCACTTCCTCCCCAGGAGCAAGCAGGCATGCGACGACATCGCCGGGCTTCAGAACGCTTCCTTCCGGCACGAGCTGTTTGAGGATGCCTTCCGCGTCCGCTTCCACCTCCATCTGGACCTTCTCGGTCTCCATCTCGTAGAGGACCTGGCCGGCTTTCACCGCCTCCCCGTCGGCCACCAGCCAGCGGTTGACGGTGCCTTCCTCCATGGTCATGCCCACCTTGGGCAGGTAGACGGGTGTCGCCATGCCTACGCTCCGGTGAGCTTCGCTCCCGCTTCCACGATGTCGTCGGCGCCGGGCAGCCACTCCTTCTCGAGCACCGGACTGTAGGGCACGGGGCTGGAAGGCGCGCCGATACGCAAGGGAGGGCCGTCCAGGTAGTCGAACGCCTCCTCCGTGATCTGGGCGGCGATCTCCGCGCCCACGCCGCAGAAACGCACGGCCTCGTGCGCCACCACCACTCTGTGCGTCTTCTTGACCGATTCGACGATCGTCTCGACGTCGAGGGGCACGAGGCTGCGCGGGTCGACGACCTCGGCATCGATGCCGCGCTCGGCGAGCCGGGCGGCGGCCGCCAGCGCTTCCTGGACCATGAAAGACGTGGCGACGATGGTGACGTCCTTGCCTTCGCGCACGACCGCGGCCTTGCCAAGCGGAACCTCGTAATCGCCTTCCGGCACTTCGCCCCGGATGCGGCCGAGGCGCTTGTGCTGGATGAAGAACACCGGGTTGTCCTCGCGGATGGCAGCCTTCATGAGGCCCTTGGCGTCGTAAGGCGTGCTGGGCATGACGACCTTGAGGCCGGGGACGTGGCAGATGAGCGCCTCCAGGCTCTGCGAGTGTTGGGCGGCGGAGCTGGTGCCGGCGCCGGCGTTGGTCAGCACCACCAAAGGCAGCTTCACTTTGCCGCCGTACATGTACTTCATCTTCGCCATCTGGTTCAGGACTTGATCGAAGCAGACGCCGATGAAGTCCATGAACATGATCGTGACGATGGGGCGCAGGCCGCGCGCCGCCGCGCCGATGGCGAGGCCGATGATGCCGTTCTCCGCGATCGGCGTGTCCATGATCCGTTCCTTGCCGTACTTGGAGTAGATGCCCTGCGTCGCGCCGAAGACGTCTCCCCGTTCCGCGATGTCGATGCCGGCCATGAAGATGTCCGGATCGCGGGCCATCTCCTCGTGCAGGGCCTGGTTAATCGCCTCCAGGTACGTAATCTCCGGCATGCCGTCCTCCTTCGACGCTAGCCAGCGCGGCCGCCGGGGATGCCGCCGACGCTCTCCTTCGCGGCGACCACGGCGCGCATGATCCGATCGTAAGCGTTACAGCGGCAGATGTGACCGACGAGCTCCCACCTCAGCGCCGCCTCATCCATCGGCGCCTCGTTCTGGAGCAGGGCGTAGGTGGCAACGGCGAAGCCGGGAATGCAGAAGCCGCACTGGCCGCCGTCCTCGCGCACGAAGGCGTCCAGCAACGGCGCGAAGTCCGGACGTTCGGCGAGCCCTTCCACGGTCATGACGGAGCGCCCCCTGACCTGCAGGGCCAGGAGGATGCAGGCGAGCATGGGCTTGCCGTCCACAAGGACGGTGCAGGCGCCGCACTCGCCGCGGTCGCAGGCGCGCTTCGCGCCCGTCAGGCCCAGGTCCTCTCGCAGCACGTCCAGCAAGGTCGCGCGGTGCTCCACCTCCAGGGCCCAGTCCTGGCCGTTGACGTTGAGCTGGACCTGCGCGCGCGGCGATTCCGAAGTCATGCTTCCTCCCTGCTCAGGGATCGTGCGATGCGGCGCGGGAGAGCGCAACCGATCGACCCGCGCCAACGGGGCAGGATCTTTCAGGATGCAGGTGGCGCTGCCTTCGCTTCCTCGATGATGCCGATGGCGAGCTCCGTGGCACGCTCGAGAGAAAGATCCCGGCCTTCCGACAGCCATTCGTCGAAACTTCGGGCGCCCAGGCGCTCCTTTATCACCCGTGATACTTCCGCGAATGCCCTCCGGGCAGCGACAGCGCCATCGTCCACGTAGGGAGAACCGCTTTCGAGAACTGGTGTCGCCCGTCCGAAGAGCATGACCGCCTCCCGGACTCGCCCCAGAAGGGCAGCCAGGGCGCCGGTACCCGCCAGCGCGATGAGGATGTAAGCCGTCTGCCCCAGCTCGCCTCCCAGGCGCAAGGCGTCCATGAACCGCTCTGCAGCCTTAGCCCTGTCGCCGGCCTGCAGGGAGAAGTAGCCTCGAATGAGCTTGATCCGGCTGAACGCGTAGCGCTCGTCGGGAAACTCGGCGAAGGCGGCCTCGGCCTGCTCCGCCCAGGCGTCGGCTTGCTCCATTGTG
>DATMBD010000410.1:0-12087 GCA_035559355.1 Dehalococcoidia bacterium | reverse complement strand
TTGGAGCGCATGGGGGCGCCGAGCCGGAAGTAGGGCCCTTCGATCTCGCGCGGCGTCTGGGGCAGCTCCCCCGGCCCCGGCGGGTCCGGCTGCCTCACGGTCAGGCCTGCTCGCTTGCCTCTCACGCTGCCTGCTGTCATTGTGAACCTCCTACTTGCGCCAGAGCTCCTGGCTGGCTATGCGTGCCCCTTCGGCCAGCGACTGCAGCTTCGCCCACATGATCGTGGGGTGGACGCGCTGGATGCGCGCGCCCTGCTGGAAGCCGCAGTCGGTGCCGGCGATGACGTTCTCGCGGCCCACGATCTTCGCATAGCGCACGATCCGGTCCGCCACAAGCCGCGGGTGCTCCACGCTCAGCGTGTGGTGCGTCACCACACCGGGAATCAAAATCTTCCCCTCCGGCAGCTTCACGTCTTCCCACACCCGCCACTCGTGCTCGTGCCGCACGTTCGCCGCCTCGATCGAGTACGCCCCCGCGTTCACGCTCAGGATCAAGTCCACGATCGCCTCAAGCGGCGCGTCCGCCACGTGTGGCGCGTGCCAGCTCCCGTAGCAGAGGTGGTAGCGCACGCGCTCCGGCGGAATCCCGCGCAGCGCGTGGTTCAACGCCTCCACTCGCAGCTGCGCCCACTTCCGGTAGACGCCCTCCCCCCGAGACATGAGGTCGTCATAGGCGTTGGCCAGCACCGCGTCGTCCACCTGCAGCACCAGCCCCGACTCGTAGATCGCCACGTACTCGTTACGCAGCGCCTCTGCCAGGGCGTAGACATACTCCTCTTCCGTCTTGTAGTAGTCGTTGACGCCGTTGAAGGCGGCGCTGGCCGGCGCCACCACCGGCAGAAACGCCTCCTCCACGTTTACCGCCGCCACGGCCGCCTTCAGGTTCTCGATGTCCCGGTAAATGCTGTGCTTGTCCGTATAGACGATCGGTCCTACGCACACGTCAGCGCCTCGCCAGCGCATGCGCCGGCCGCCGCCCTCCGGCGACTCGAAGAACTCCGCGAAGCGCTCCGAATCCTTGCCCGTGTAGTTGATCGCCATGTCGCGTTCCGGGTCGTGCCTGAAGCCGGAAACGCGACTGTTGATGTAAGTGCCCCAGCTTGACTTCGAGAACTCGCCGTCGTCGACCACGTCGATGCCCACTTCCGCCTGCTTGCGGACGACATCCGCCACGGCCTTGCGCAGCGCCGCGTCGTAAGCGGCCTCGTCGACGGGGCGTCCTTCCTGGCGGGCGGAATCGAACTCGGCCACCTCTGGCGGCCGGATGAGGCTGCCGGCGTGAGTCGTGAGAATCCTGGTCTCGCTGCGCTTCATTATTTTCCTTTCCTAGCGCTGAGGGTCTTCGGATCAAGGCGAAAGAACGCCTGCGAAAGGAGCAGGTACCGTCCCAGCAGCGGCGGCTCATGTGGTCGAGTGGTCGCGGGCATGCGCCGGAAGTCCTCCTCCGGATTTAGTCCCCCTGACTGGCAACCGCCTGGCCAGCAGCCAGCCAGTAAAGCTTCCTGAAGGTCTCGGCCAGAGTGGCTGCGGCTTCCCGCGGCAACCTGGTGTCGTTGAGCAGGCTGGCTTCGATGACCTCCGGCGGAGGCGCCATCCGCAGCGACCGGGCGCCGTTCCCGTCGGCGGTCACATCCTGGAGCGCCGCGCTCTGTTCGGACTCCTGTGTCTTCGGGCGCTCCAGGAGCTTGAGAGCGAGCCGTCCGACATCGAGGGCCAGTTCTCGCGACGTCGCTCCCGCGGCCAGCTCCGACTCCCACCATATGAGGAGCGTGTGGATGAGCGCCGCCGCGAGCGCAGGGTCGATGTCCGACCGGTAGTGTCCGGCTTCGATCCCGACGCGAATCGATTTCTCGATTCGGTCGCGGCCATAGGCGACGAATTCGTCATGCGTCTGGCGCAGCTGCATGTCCCGCAGGCCGGCATCGATCATCTGGGCGACAAAGCGGGCGTTCGCGTTATCCCCATCGAGAAACGTCTCAACCAGGTCGGCCAGATCCTGGGGCCCGTAGAAGAGCTGCCGCTGGCGCAGGACGCTCATGAACTCCTCCGAGAGCTGGAGGAAGGCAGCGTCGATGAGCTGCTGGCGAGAGTGGAAGTAATACGCGATCGTCGCGTGGCTGACCTGGGCGCGCTCCGCCACCTTGCGAAGGGTAAGCTTGTCCACGCCTTCCTCCGCGATGCACGTCCTTGCGGCCTCCACGATCTGTCTTCGACGCTGGCTCGCTACGGTGACCTCGAGGCGACGTGTCTTGCGGCGCCACTTCTGACGCGGTTGCCGGGGCACTGGGACCTCCTCGCGCTCGATGACTCTTGGCCCCAGTTTATTACCCTCCCTTGGCCTGCGGCGCAGAATTCATAGAAATCTCCCATCATTCCGCCTGCACCGCTCTATTGACAAGGTCGCGGCCCGCCCGTAGTTTACATCCGGTTTCGTCCACATGGTCAAGTCTTCTACCAAGTGGTCAAGAAATCCGAAAGGTGCAGGGCGGACACTGAGGATGCCTCGACTGGGTGAGGCGGCTGCATATCGAGGGAGCGCAGCGTGACTGCGTACGTGGCTCGCCGCATTCTCGGGCTCTTGCTGAACCTCGTCCTGGTGTCGATGTTCGTGTTCACCATGCTTCGCCTCGTGCCCGGAGACGCGGCAACGGCCATCCTAGGCGTCAACGCCAATCCTGAAAACGTCATGCAGTTCAAGCGCGAGCACGGGCTCACCGGCTCGCTCGTGGAGCAATACGTGGACTGGGCGGGCGGTATCCTGACGGGCGACTTCGGAAAGTCGCTGCGGGGCAACACGAGCGTCACGGAGACTTTTCTTTCGCGGTTCCCGGTGACGCTCGAAATCGTTCTCCTCAGCTTCACGTTCACGGTCTTCTTCGGCGTGACGTCAGGTGTGTTCTCCGCCTTGAGGCAGAACTCGGTGATGGATATCGCGGTGCGCTTCGTCGCTACTCTTGGCATCGCCGTGCCGAACTTCCTCCTCCTGACGCTCCTGCTCCTGATCCCAGCCCGGCTCTGGGGATACGCGCCGCCGTTTGGCGCCACGAACCCGTTCGCTGACCCCTTTGACAACCTTCGCCTATTTCTGCCGCCCACGCTCTTGCTATCGATCGGGAGTTCGGCGGTGCTGATGCGCTTCACGCGTTCGGGCTTTCTGGAAGTCATGCGCCAAGACTACATCCGCACGGCGCGGGCAAAAGGTCTCGCGGAGAGGGTCGTGACCATACGGCACGCATTCCGCAACGCCCTTCCTCCCGTCCTCACGCTGGCAGGGCTTCAGTTGGGGGCGCTGCTGGGCGGTTCCATCATCCTGGAGCGGGTCATGGGCCTGCCCGGACTAGGCAGTTGGGCCTTGGACGCCATCCAGCTCAAGGACTACCCGGTGGTCATGATCGTGGCCGTCTACACGGCCCTGAACTTGATGGTGATCAGCCTGATTATCGACCTATCCTACGGCCTCATCGATCCGCGGATTCGGTACGAGTAGGAGAGCGAGGTTGGCGCAAGAGATACGGGCGCAGACGCTGGAAGCGGAGCTGTTCGCGCCGGAATTCCGAAAGGTGTCCTTCGCCGAAACGCTCCTCGCAGCCGCGAGGCCGTGGCTGAGGCGGCCGATGGGGATATTCGGCCTCATCATCGTCTTTTTGGCGTTCTTCACGGCCATCGCGGCCCCGGTCCTCGCCCCGTTCGATGCCCAGCCGTTCGTGGGCGCCAGCCTGGAGTCGCCAAACGGGACTCACCTGCTCGGCACCAACAACCTCGGACAAGACGTGCTATCGCGGACCATATACGGCGCCCAGGTCTCGATGGCAGTCGGCTTCTGGGCCACGTTTATCGGCGTGGCCGGCGGCACGTTCTTGGGGATCGTCTCCGGCTATTTCGGCGGCTGGCTGGACCTCATCGTGCAGCGGATCATGGAGGTCCTGGCCTCCTTCCCCGGCATCATGCTGGCGTTGATCGTCGTCGCGGCGCTCGGCCGGCCGAAGGAAGGGGGCTCAGACGTCCTTGTCCTCAGCTGGCAGTTACGGTCGCTCTCGCTGGCGATCTCCTTGGGGTTCATCTTTGGCGTCATGCGCGTCATCCGCTCGGCCGTCTTGAAGGAGAAGTCCCTGCCTTACGTGGAGGCAGCCGTCACGCTCGGCGCCAGCACGCCCCGGATCATGTTCCGCCACATCCTGCCGAACGTCTTCCCCTTTGTAATCGTCACCTTCACGACGATCATCGGCGCCGTCATCCTCATCGAGGCGGGCATCTCGTTCCTCGGCTACGGCGTCTCGATTGGGACGCCGTCCTGGGGCCTGGACCTCTCGAACCGCAATCGCGAGTACTTCCTGGTGGCGCCATGGGTGATGGCCGGCCCGGCAACGGCGCTCACGCTAACGGTGCTCGGCTTCAATTTCCTCGGCGACACCTTGCGGGACATTCTCGACCCACGTCTAAGAGGGTCGAGATGAGGCCGTCGGGGGCCAGTGCCCCGGGGGAACCCGATGAGGAGATAGAGGACAAAGAACCTAGAAGCTCACGGAGGGAGCGAACATGAACTCATACTGGGATCGATTCACCAGGTCTAGGGTCAGCAGGCGGCGCCTTCTCGCCGGCGGGGCTGCTCTATCCTTGGCAGGCGCCGGGTTGGCGGTCGTTGGGTGCGGCGGCGACGGCGGAGGAGGCGAATCCGGAGGCGCCCAGACCGGGAGCACCGGCGGCGCCGCGGGCGAGCCGCAAACGGGCGGCACCTACGGCGCTCACTACACGACCTCCGATACCCTGAACATCCTCACCAACGCCTCCGAGTACGCGGCGTTCGGCGGCCAGTACGTCTACGACCATTTGATCACGACCCGCACGAACGAAAACGCGCCCTACGTACTGGAGGCGGCGCAGAGCCTGGAGCAGCCCGACGAGATCACCCTCACGTTCAAGCTTCGTCAGGGGATGAAGTTCCACCCCTTCCCGCCGGTGAACGGCAGGGAGGTCACGGCCGAGGACGTGGTCAAGACCCAGGAGTTCGTGACGCCGCAGGCGAACATCGAAAACAACTTCCAGAAGAACTTCCTGGACAAGGCCACGGCGCCGGACAAGTACACCGTCGTCTACAAGCTCAAGGAACCCCGCGCCTATCTCTTCGACTCTCGCATCCTCGGCCACCCCGGCCCGCAGGCGATCATCCCTTACGAGACGTTCGACAAGCTTGCCTCCGAGAGGCAGGTCGGCAGCGGGCCCTTCATGCTCGACCAGTGGGTGATCAGCACCCGCTACCACTACGTCCGCAACCCGGAGTATCACGGCCGGGGCAAGAAGGGCCTGCCTTACCGCGACGCCACCGACGTCTTCGTCCTGACGGACGCCGCCGCGCTGGAAGCCGCCTTCCGCAGCGAGCAGATCCACTTCTGGACGAACCCCACGGCCGGCCAGTACGACGAGCTGGCCCAGTCACTGGGGTCCATGGCCAAGAAGATCGAGTACCTGAGCCTGAGTCCGTTCACCTGGAACATGAACATGACGAAGGCGCCGTTCACCGATCAGCGCTTCCGCCAGGCTATGTACCGGGCAACCAACCGCCAGCAGTTCATCGACCTCGTCTGGCGCGGCAAGGCGGTGAAGCCCACCGGAATCCTCTCCGTGGCCATGAAGCCGTACCAGCTCGACGCCAAGGATACAGACGCCTACTTCAAGCACGACCCGGCGGAGGCAAAGCAGCTGCTCTCGGCCATGAACTGGGACAGCAACAAGGAGATCGAGCTGTTCTTCATCTCCCCGAACTCGACCACGGAGCAGGCAGCCGAGGTCTTCCGCCAGCAGGCGGCGGCCGTGGGCATCAAGTTCCGCATCGTCTCCTTCGGCCTGGCGGAAGCCCTGCCGAGGACGCAGCGCAACGAGTACGAGATGTTCATCGGCGGCCACCCCGGCTACGACACGCCCAGCGTGCCGATGCGCCACAACCACAGCAACCCCATCCACCAGTTCGCCGTCTCCGGCCTCAAGGACCCGGAAATGGACGCCCTCATCGAGAAGGCGGAGAAAACGACGAACTTCGAGGAGAACGTCAAGATCGTCAAGCAGGCGCAGCTTGAGCTGATAAAGCGCTACACGTCCTACTACAACATCGTGACGGCGTACGCGCGCCAGTTCCTCAACTCGAAGATCGAGAACTTCGAGATCGAGCCGTCGAACACGGCCATGCACCGCGCCGACATGTGGTTTAGGAAGGCTTGACAGGGCTAGCCGGTTGGAGGCCCGGGAAGATTCCCGGGCCTCGCCGTCCTCCGGAAGCAACGGGATTCTCCTTGCGGGAAGCCAGTCTGAGGCGGCCACGCAAGACCATCGCACTTGGCGGCGAGCCGCGCAAGCCGCTGACGAGCAACTTATAAACCTCCTTAAATATCCGGTCTTTCACCATAGAAAACTTCCATTTTGGCGGCGCGACTGCTCTATTGACACCCGCGCGGGCGGCCCATAGCTTTACTCCAGCGAAATTGGCCAAGTGGTCAAGTCTTCTACCAAATGGTTAGGACTTGGCTGCTGCCAGGAGTAGGACAGGACGAGTTGCCGCTCTACGAGTACTACTGCGAGCACTGCGACGGCGTCTTCGAGAGCCTTCGCTCCGTGCGGGAAGCCGCTGAACCTGCGCCTTGCCCCGTGTGCGATCGCGACAGCCGCCGGATCATGCCGACGTCCTTCACCGCCTTCACGGTCCGTGACGGCCTTCCACGCCAGATACCCGACCGCGGTACCTACTGGCACCTCGGCAGAGAAGTCAAACACATGAACACGGGCGGCGTGCCAGCCTTCGAGCACCCGGAGCTCTACAAGCCGCCGCCGAAACGCGAACCGACGAAAGGCGAGCAGGACGACATTCGCGAGCTGGACTACCTCCGGGAACGCCACGCCCGCATGCTGAAGGACTCCGGCGAGCGCCCATCATACGGAAGGGACATGAAGCCGAACCTTTCGCCGCAGATGGGCGCCAGCGGTCACGTCTCCGACAGCGACGTTGCGGAGGCAGAAAAGGCCCGTGAAGGGCGGCGATACTAGGGTGCGATTGCCGGCCGCGCGTGGCGGCGGCTAACCAAGCGGGAGGTCAAAATGAAAAGCTACTGGGATGGGATCCTTGCCAAGCGCATCAGCCGGCGCCGGGCGCTCGCCGGCACGGGCATGGCCGCAGGCGCCGCGGCCCTGCTGGCCGCATGTGGCGGCGGCGGCGACGAAGGCGGCACGCAGGGAAGCCCCGAGGCTGCAGGCTCCCCTGGGGTCACGGATGGCTACCTGAAGAAGGACCCCAACGGCAAACGCGGCGGCACCATCGGCTTCATCTACACGGACTCCCCCAACCTGGACATCCTCACGAACGCGCTCGAGTACGCGGGCTACGGCGGACAGTACGTCTACGACCACATGATCACCAGTCGCAGCAACGCCAACGCGCCCTACGTCCTGGAGGCTGCCGAGGCCCTGGAGCAACCGGACGACCTCACCATTCGCTTCAAGCTGCGGGCCGGAATGACCTACCACAACATCCCGCCCGTCAACGGCAGGGCCGTCAAAGCTTCCGACATCGTTGCCGTCCAGAATCACGTCAAGACTCTGCCCGGCGCAGAGAACGCCTTCCAGAACGACATCCTCGACAAGGCGGAGGCGCCGGATGACCTCACCGTCGTCTATAAGTTGAAGGCGCCGACAGCCTACCTGTTCACCTCGCGCATGCTGGGCCACCCCGGCCCGCAGGCGATCATCCCGCCAGAGACCTTCGACAACCTGGCCACCGGCCGCCAGGTGGGCAGCGGACCCTTCATCCTCGACCAATGGGTGATCAGCAGCCGTTACCACTACGTCCGCAACCCGGAGTACCACGGCCGCGGCAAGAAGGGCTCCCTACCGTTCCGCGACGCGACGGACGTCTTCAACCTCACCGATGACGCGCCCCGCCAAGCCGCCTTCCGGAGCGAGCAGGTGCACTACTACGTGCCCGCGGCTGGCGCCTTCAAGGAGACCGCCGCAGCCATTGGCTCCCAGGCGACGCCCGTCGAATGGGTCGGGCTCGGGCCGTATACCTGGAACTTTGGCATGCAGCGGGGACGCGGCCCCTGGGCCAACCCGGCCGACATCCGCATGCGCCAAGCCGGTTACCGCCTCACCGACAAGAAGCAGATGATCGAGCTCCGCTACGGCGGCGCGGCCGTCCCTACCACCGGAGTGCTGGCGATGGGCCAGGCGAAGGAATACCTCCTGGACGCAAAGGACACCGAACAGTATTTCAAGTATGACCCGGCGGAAGCGAAGAAACTCCTCGACGCCGTGGGCTGGGACTACAACCGTGAGATCGTCTGCGAGATCATCGGCACCCAGAACCAGTCCGGCGCCGAGATCCTCAAGCAGCAGTGGGCGAAGGTCGGCCTGAAGCTGCGCATCGAAGTGGTCAACGCCGGAGAGTTTCTGCCGCGCAGCAACCGCGGCGAGTATGACCTCTTCCATGGCAGCCACCCCCAGTACGACAGCCCCCAGGCGCCGTTCCGCCAGAACCACTCCGTCAGCAAGCTTGCGTTCGGCGGCACCGCCCTCGGCCTGCCGGAGATCGACGCCCTGATCGAGAAGGCGGAGCACACGGTGAACTTTGAGGAGAACGCAAAGCTGGTGCGCGAAATCCAGATCGAGCTCCTGAAGCGGTACACGCCCTACTACAACATCCTCACGCCGTTCAACCAGGTGCTCGTCAACGCCAAGGTGCGGAACCTGGAGATCGAGTCCTCGAACACCTCCCTCCACCGCGCAGACGCCTGGCTGGCCTAGCCCATTGCAACGATGGAGGCTCCCTACCTAAAGTAGGGAACCTCCGTCAGCAAAGGAGCAAGCCGCGTTGATCGGACACTCTCGGACCAGGACGCGTAGGAATGCCGCTCCAGGCGAGGAGGAGGCATGAGCGCTTACCTCACGCGCAGGATGCTTGGCTTCGCGGTCAACCTCGTCCTGGTCTCGATTTTCGTGTTTACGCTCCTGCGCTTGGTCCCCGGAGACGCCGCCGCCAATATCCTCGGCCAGGATGCGAGTCCAGAGAACCTGGAAAAGTTTCGCGAGGCTCACGGCCTCAACGGTTCGCTATTCGAGCAGTATTTCCGATGGGCGGGAGGCATCCTCCAGGGTGATTTCGGCAAGTCCCTCTGGAGCCACACGAGCGTGACGTCCACGTTCTTCTCGCGGCTGCCGATCACCCTCGAGATCGTGGCCTTGAGCTTCAGCTTCACGCTCCTGTTCGGTATCAGCAGCGGGATCATCTCCGCGTTGAAGCAGAACTCCCTCACCGACATGGGCGTGCGGCTGTTCGCGATCTTCGGCCTGGCGGTGCCGAACTTCCTGATTCTCACGCTTCTCTTGATCATTCCGGCCCGGTATTTCGGCTATGCGCCGCCCTTCGGGGCGACGAACCCGTTTGACAATCCGATCGACAACCTCCGTCTCTTCGTGCCGCCCACGCTGTTGCTCTCCATCAGCAGCTCGGCCGTGTTGATGCGGTTCACGCGCTCCGGCTTCCTGGAGGTGCTCCGACAGGACTACATCCGCACCGCCCGCTCCAAGGGCCTGCATGAACGCGTCGTCACTATGCGCCATGCGCTCCGCAACGCCTTGCCGCCGGTGCTGACGCTGGCTGGCCTCCAGTTGGGCGGCCTCCTCAGCGGTTCGATCATCCTCGAGCGCGTGATGGGACTGCCCGGGCTCGGCGGCTGGACGCTAGACGCAATCCAGAACAAGGACACGCCCGTGGTCATGCTCGTGTCTCTGTACACCGCCATCGTGCTCATGACGATCAACCTCGTCATCGACCTCACTTATGCCCTGATCGATCCCAGGATCCGGGTGGAGGCCTGAGTCGAGGGCGGCTGGGGAAGCGGATGGCGCAGCAACTGGAACCGAGCAGG
This sequence comes from Dehalococcoidia bacterium, assembly GCA_035559355.1. GTDB lineage: Bacteria > Chloroflexota > Dehalococcoidia > DSTF01 > WHTK01 > WHTK01. The sequence goes on along the minus strand of DATMBD010000410.1, from coordinate 2,179 downwards.
CCGATGGCGCAGGAGACGCTGGTCTTCGCGCCGGTCGAGACGTCATCCCTCCGGCGGAGCATCGCGGCGGCGTGGGCGCCCTGGCGCCGGAGGCCGCTGGGAATCTTCGGCGCGATTATCATCCTCCTCGCGTTCCTGCTCGCGCTGACAGCGCCGCTGCTGGCGCCCTATGAGCCCAATGCCTTCGTGGGTGGAAGGCTGGACCCGCCCAACGCCACCAATCTTCTGGGAACGAACACGCTCGGCCAGGACGTGCTCTCGCGCACGATCTACGGAGCGCAGGTCTCGATAGGCGTCGCCATCTCGTCGACGCTCCTGGGCGTGGGCCTAGGCACCCTTCTCGGCGTCATTTCCGCCTACTACGGCGGCTGGCTGGACCTCGTGGTGCAGCGGATGATGGAGGTCCTTGCCTCATTCCCCGGCCTCATCCTGGTGCTGATGATCGTGGCCGCCCTCGGCAAGCCCTCCGGCGCGCGCGAAGGCAACCTGCTGGTCCTAATGTGGGATCTGCGGACGCTTTCGGTGGCCATAGGCGTGGGCCTCATCTTCGGCGTCATGCGGGTCGTGCGTTCCGCGGTCCTGAAGGAGCGCGCCCTTCCTTACGTCGAGGCAGCCCGGACGATCGGCGCGGGCCCCACGCGGATCATGTTCCGCCACATTCTCCCAAACGTCTTCCCGTACGTGATCGTCACGTTCAGCTCGCTGCTGGGCTTCATCATCCTTCTGGAGGCCGGCATCTCGTTCCTTGGCTACGGTGTCTCGATCGGCACGGCGTCCTGGGGAGGAGACCTTTCCGGCCGCAACCGCGATTACTTCCTCACGGCGCCGTGGGTAATGCTTGGTCCCGGCGTAGCGCTGACGCTGACCGTGATGGGCGCCAACTTCCTCGGTGACGCCCTGCGCGACATCCTCGACCCACGCCTCCGCGGCTCCCGCTGAGGCCTAGAACTCCGGAGCGAATGAGAAAAAAGATCAGCGTCGTTTCCCTGGGCGTGGCCGACCTTGAGCGATCGCGCCGGTTCTACTGCGGCCTCGGCTTCGAGCCCAGGCCGGAGAGCAGCGAACGAGCGGTGTTCTTCCAGCTGGAAGGCGCGTGGCTGTCGTTGTTCACGCGCGAACGCCTTGCGCAGCTGGCGGGCGTGCAGCCGGAAGGCTCCGGTTTTCCCGGCTTCGTTCTCTCGCACAACGTCTCGTCCGCAGAGCAGGTGGACGAAGTGCTGGAGCTGGCGGTGAAGGCCGGCGGCGCCATCGTCGTGCCCGCGGAAACGGGCCCTTACGGCCGCATCGGCTACTTCGCGGACCCGGACGGCTTCCGCTGGGAGGTCGCCTACACGCCGCGATGGCGGGAGCTAACAGAGGAATGAGCGACGCGGTGCCCGTCGTACTCGTAACGGGCTGCAGCAGCGGCTTCGGCGAGCTGATCGCCAAGACTTGCGCCCACGCCGGCCACAACGTCTTCGCCACCATGCGCGACCTGGGCGGCCGCAACGCCGCTGCCGCCGGCGCACTCGCCGCCTGGGCGCGGGACGAACGCCTGCAGGTCACGCTCCTGGAGATGGACGTGGCGGACAGCGCGTCCGTGCGAGGCGCCGTGGAGCAAGTGTTTGCGAGCGCCGGCCGCGTGGACGTGGTCGTTAACAACGCCGGCATCGCTGCGGGTGGGCCTTTGGAGGCCTTTGACATCGAGCAGATGCAGGCCCTGTACGACGTGAACGTCTGGGGGCCGCTCCGCGTCGACAAGGCGGTGCTGCCGCAAATGCGCGAGCGGCGCTCCGGCCTGCTCATCCACGTCACGAGCACGCTCGGCCGCATCCTCCCGTTCAGCGGCGGGCTCTATCCGGCCAGCAAGTGGGCCGCGGAGGGCCTTGCCGAAAGCCTCCATTACCAGCTCAAGCCCTTCGGCGTCGACGTCGCCATCCTGGAGCCCGGCTCCTTCCCGACTCCCGCCGTCTCCAAGGCGATGCGGCCGAACGACAAGGCCGTGGCCGAAGCCTACGCGGCCGTGCCGCCGGTCGCGCGCCGCGCCGCCGAAGTCCCGCCGGACTACAAGCCGCCGGACCCGCAGGAGGTCGCCGACGCCGTCCTTCGCCTAATCGAGATGCCGGCAGGCAAGCGGCCACTCCGCACGGTGGTAGGACCGATCTTCACCGAGGGCGTAGAGGAGTACAACCGGCTTTAC